>JAAZZZ010000137.1 GCA_014238985.1 Gammaproteobacteria bacterium | reverse complement strand
TAAGCGTTTATTGTTCGTGGATGAATGTTTTGAGCGCGCTTTTAACGCAGTGAGCGTCGCATAAATTCAGTATTTGCAACAGTCTCAGTGTATGGGTTGATTACTTGCTTCCTGGAGACAGACTTTATGGGCTTTGTGAGCTTTGTGGGCTAGGTTGAGCATCACCCGATTGAGGCATTGCTAAAGCTTTAAAAATGTTATGTGATCCGTTCCGCTGGAGAACCTCTAATACTGATGCAGTTTGTTGTACTGAGGCGCTTGTTTCCGCACACACAGCCTGAACTCCTTCTTCTACAAGGCGTTGTGAATAGCCCATTGTGTCAGTCAGATCCTGATACGTGAGGCCAGCTTTCAGCAGTTCAAATGCAAAGTAGCTTGCATGGCCTTGTGTGCGTAGATACGCATGGCAGCATTCAAGACTTTTCGATTCACTCGGTTGGGCCACCAGCAGCTTCTGTGCATGGAGAATCACCGTTTCTCCGAAGTCTTTGTCTGTCTCATCTGTATTTATTGTGGCCATCAGGGCCTCTATATTCGTGATTATTTCTTTTTCTGAGTCTATGAGCTCTTGGTTAAATGTGTAGTTCTCTCCATCATGATGATGCTGATGTCCCAGATTCAAAGCCTCACGCCATGCTTTAGAGCCATACTCCAAGGATTCTTTGACAGTTGCTAAGTTATCCTCATTTAATACTTTATTAAAAACAGTGCTTAACGCTTTATCTTTAGCAGTGGATTCGTATATGGGACATTCAAATGTCATCTCGGATTGTGGGTCTATCCTTCTAAACTCTTCTAGGCACAGTCTAAAGGCTGCTGCTACAAAATGTGGTGGATTTTCAAATATACCACATCCAGTCGGATTTAATATTAAATGTTTAATCTCTGCTGCTTGAGCATGTTGAAGGGTCATGCGTATGTTTTCATAATTTGCCGCCATGAAGGTTTCAAAGCCTACTTGAGTTTGAAGCATCTCCCATTTTTGAGCACCACCAGAGTCAGGCCGAAAATCTGGATTGGCCACGTAAATCATGCAAACTTTGTTCTGCGGCTGCGCCTGGCAATCATCCGTGAATTCATAACGAGTCACCTCTTCGATTCGTATACTGCCTCCAACTGCTTGTAAGCCCGAGCGTCCATCCTGTTTGTCCCTGTCAGGGACGGATAGATGATTTTTTAATTTTTGGGCAATGTCCGCTGTTTTTGGATCATCAGAGATGCCGTCTGGATTTATCTCTGGATTTATCCATAAATGTTTAGGAAGAGACCAACTGACATTGGTTTTATGTGCATTATTTTCATCATGTCCACGTCCTGAGCTCAGTGCTCCACCAGGGTTGTATGCATTGCCTGCCACAACAATAGCAGATGAGTCTTGTTGGACACATTCAGGTACAGAGTCTGGGTAAACCTTCACAAGTGGTGGTCTAGGATCTGAGCGACTTTGCTTGAGAGTGCCCAAAGAAATATGAGGTTTTCTACGTAACTCTAATCTTGATTTAGGTGTTTCCTCCAAAAATTGTATACCTTTCGGTACTAGTGATGGATTTAGCGTCAACGAACCATCGCGTTTATCTATCACATGATCTTCTTCGTATTTTAGCCGTGCTAAAAATGCTGGATTGGTTCTGCCCCGACGGTTAGCGGTGAGGATGAAGTCGCGTGGCTCATCCTCATATCTCTCTATTTGCCCCACCCAGCGATGTACCCCTCTGTGTGGCACAATAATATATTTACAATGTTCACGCCATTTCAATACGGCCGTTTCGGGGTCTTTTCCAAACGTAGGGCTCTGTTTGCAAGCAAGTCGAGCATATTCAATCTCATCGACACTTCTTTGACATAGAGGTAGGAGACTATTTCCTATTGAGTTGGCGCTTTCTCGAGCTAAAGCCGTGGCTTGATGCTGTTGCGATATTTCAGCTTGTATATTTGTTAATTGCACTGATTGTAACTCAGATTCAGCAGCCTTAGAAGAACCATGTTTAAGTTTAAAGGCCGTATAACCACCGGCCACAAGACCTATAGCAGAACCTATAACAGAACCTATTCCAACGAACAGTGCTCCGTCTCCAACTATAAAAGTACCGAGTGTCGCCAAACTCGTAACAGCAACGCCTGCACCTCCTACGAAAGCGCCTACTACAGCGCCTACTACAGCGCCTACGAGGAAACCGAGAAACATACCCCGAATCTTTGCTCTTTGAGCTGCCTGCCATTGCAACTCTGTGTAGCCTTGCTGATTTGTCTGCATTGTTCTTTACCTCATATGATAGTTTCTCTTTAGGTTTTGATTGATGATCATCAGTATAGCTTCTCATAAGCTGTTTATGCTAATTAATGATAATATTTTATGCTTAAAGCAATCTTAAATCCCGCTAGAAAGTGATATTTCATTTCAAGG
>JAAZZZ010000136.1 GCA_014238985.1 Gammaproteobacteria bacterium | reverse complement strand
TCTCTCCTTTCTTCTAAAATATTCAACTTTGTTTTGGACTGATCTAAAGAAATATTGGGCATCAAATCCTTTTTCGACCGTTCTGATAATTTTGCTTGATGATAAAAAATCTTTCCAAAATGTTGTTGATCTGGAAAGACCTCCGCTTGTTCTGGTAAAAATATGCCCCCTGAGTCTACTAAATAAACACAAGGAAGTTTTAGTTTTTTGGCAATTTTTTGGGCTCTTAAATGTTTCTTAACTGTAATGGAAAAATATGTTCCGGCTTTAACCGTTGGATCATTCGCAATGATCATCACTGGGCGATTTTCAATATAACCAATGCCGCAAACGATGCCTGCAGCAGGTAAGGGGTGCGTATAAAGTTGATATCCAGCACAAGCTGATAGTTCTAACCAAGGGCTTTCTGTATCAAGCAACAATTTAATACGCTTCCTCACAGGAAATTTTCCTAAATCGCTTTGTTTTGTTTGAGCTTTAGGTCCTCCACTCATTTTTTGCGCTGCATCAATTTCTTTGAATTGTTGAAGTATTAATTCAAAAGCAGCCTTGTTTTTCGCTGTTTCCTGGGTGTTCAATAGCTGGGTGTCAGAAGTGATTACGGGCATAAAGGATTCTCCAAAGCAATTGCAGTGGCTTCACCACCACCAATACACACGGTGGCAAGACCACGTTTCAGTTGTTTAGCTTGCAAACTGTGAGCGAGTGAAATGATAACACGCGCACCTGTCATGCCCAAAGGGTGTCCTAACACACAGGCACCTCCATCAACATTAACACGTTTAGGGTCTAAATTTAATGCTTGTATAACGATTTCTGGAACACAGATAAAGGCCTCATTGATTTCAAATAAATCGATTGAATCAACTGGCCAACCAATGCGGTCACACAATACTTTGATCGCATCGATAGGTTTGAGAAAAAAGGTATTGGCATCACCTGAAACGGTACAACTACCACGAATCCAAGCTAAAGGGGGGGTTGGCCAATCGTGTGATGCACAGATGAGCATAGCAGCAGCACCATTTGCCAAACCACTGGCATGTGCTGCAGTTAAAATACCTTCAGTACGAATAGGTTTTAAGCTTGATACTTTTGAGGCAATGGCGTGTTCAGTATCATCTTTGACAATGACCTGATCTTGGGCGAGATGCACCGGACAAATCTGTTGTTTAATGTGTGGCCTTAATTGAGCCCGCTGCGTTGTTTCAATGCTTTGAATCGCAGTAGCATCTAGATCATTGCGTGTCCAATGATTTTGAATTAAGTATTGATCCATTAAGGCGAGCATGCTTTCTGTATGTTGACCGATATGGTTGGTCACTCCATCCCACAGTAAATGAGTGCTTTGAGGTTCTGTATTCAGCTGAAGGGTCATGGCATAAGTCATATTTTCCATTCCACCTGCCATGACAATTTCATTTGGATGAAGTTGACAATATTCAGAGGCAATCATAACGCTGAACATGCCAGAACCACAGACCTTATTGATACTATGTGTGCTGATATTATTGGGCCATTTAGTTTGATACAAGGCTTGGCGCACGGCTGCTTGCCCTGTGCCAGCAGTAAGAACGTGACCCATGATGCAATTGGTCATTTGATTGATATATTGCGGTTGATATAAGCTAGAAAACACCTGTGCGGCTAAATTAACTACAGATTGATTCGCAGCCGCTGCGCGGTGATGTATGCACGGTGTTCTGATCCCTGAAAGTATTCCAATGTTTAACATCATCTCTGCCTAAGGAAGAACTGTGCGTTTAAATAATGCACGTCCAATTAAGGTGCGTCTAATTTCTGAAGTGCCTGCACCAATTTCATACAGCTTTGCGTCTCTCAGATATCGCTCTACTGGATATTCAGTGCTATAGCCATTACCCCCTAATGCTTGAATGGCATCTAAAGCTATTTGCGTTGCATGTTCGGATGCAAATAAAATACAGCTGGCCGAATCTTCTTGAGTTATATGCCCTTGATCACAGGCCATGGCAATGCTGTATACATAAGCCTTCGAAGCTTGGTACCGTGTATACATATCTGCAAGTTTGGCCTGCATCAACTGAAAGGAACCAATCGGTTGTCCAAACTGATGTCGTTCATGCATATAGGGTCCTACTACAGCTAAACAAGCTTCCATTATACCAATTGGACCACCGGCTAAAATAATACGCTCATAATCTAAACCAGTCATTAAAATTTCACACCCTTGACCGACTTGACCTAAAACATGTTCTTCGGGCACAAAGCATTCTTTAAACACAAGTTCAGATGTATTAGAGCCACGCATGCCAAGTTTATTGATTTTTTGCGCTGACTGCCAACCTGGAGTCTCCCGATCTAAAATAAAAGCTGTGAATGAATCATGTTTTTCTTGGTCCGCAGTGCGTGCATAAACGATGACAA
>JAAZZZ010000135.1:2242-2476 GCA_014238985.1 Gammaproteobacteria bacterium | reverse complement strand
TTCATCAAACTTAGATCAATATTGTGCGCAATTGCGTGGTGAAGGTGCGCCCTTGGTAGATTATCGAGGTCAAACAGCACGTACTGCACAGACAGTGCGGCAACGCATCACTGAACTGTTGAATACAGCTTCGGTTGAACAAAAAGCGCTACTTGAATCGTATTCAACATGGCTCATGGAAACTTGGCAGGTATGAGATTAAATGAGATCAGGGGTTTACAAGTCTGAGAGAGG
>JAAZZZ010000135.1:0-2232 GCA_014238985.1 Gammaproteobacteria bacterium | reverse complement strand
GTTTCGATATTATCAAATCAAATTCGTGTGGCGCCTTCAGTTGTTCAGGCGGATTCATCACATCATGTGGGTCAAATTCAATTCCAGTTAGAATCAAAATCAAATGTTCAATTGAAGGTCAATGAACATGTGCCTGCTTTGCATACACTGGTGGTTGAAAGTGGGAAAGTGCTTGTGGCACAACATGCAGGGCATTGGCGTACTGAGCCTTTGCCTCAAAGCTGTCAGATTCAAGTCCCTTTAGGCTATATCTTGGTGGTTCGGGGCCAATTAAGTTCAAAGGGGCAGTTGACTGATCTACGGTGTCGGTTGGGCTCACATACATCAGAGGCCCAACGTCAGCTGATGTCCCAACACGTGCTGCCAACAATGGGTGAGGCGAAAAAGGCATCAACAAGCGTGGCTGCTGTTTTACCGCGTTGGCAGGTGCGGACAGTGACTCGATCATCGGAGCGACGTCATGCTCGTTCAATCTAATATGTTGCCTTTAGGCACGCTTGCCCCCGCGTTTCGATTACCAGATATGAATGATCAGGGCGCAATAAAAACATTTTTAGAACTTTCAGGTGTTCGAGGTACTTGGGTGATGTTCTTGTGTAACCATTGTCCGTTTGTGAAACATATACAATCTGAGTTAGTTGCTTGTGCTAAGACTTATTTAGCGCAAGGTGTAGGTGTCATTGCGATCAGCTCAAATGATGTTGAAGCTTTTCCTGATGATGCGCCTGAAGCAATGACGCAGGAAGCGCAAGATCAGGGTTATCCATTTCCCTATTTATATGATGTCTCTCAAGCAACAGCACGTGAATATCAGGCTGCTTGTACGCCTGATTTTTATGTATTCGATGATGCGCATCGTTGTGTTTATCGAGGTCGTTTTGATGCTTCAACACCAAGGAATGACACACCCATCACAGGTCAGGATTTGCGCAGCGCTTTAGACTGTTTATTGGCTGAGACAGCCATTGATGCGCATCAAGTGCCCAGTATGGGCTGTAATATTAAGTGGAAAGTTGAGGGCTGATCACAGCGTGTACGCTAATGTTGATGTGCCACCCAGAATGCGTGATTGATGGGTGTTATTTAACGCGCATCAGGGGCGCTATTGTGTGATCGACACAGCTATTTGTTAGCCTGAAAGCACTCATATATTGGTTGTTAGCCTGAAAGCACTCATATATTGGCGTCTTTATGTCATGTTTTTTGTGCCGTATTGAACAGATAAAATGGTGTATTCAACCGGGCCTGAGGGCGTATTGACGGTGATGATTTCATCGACCCATTTTCCAATAACAGCACGTGCCATAGGGGCGGTGATAGACAGTTTTCCTGCTTTAATATCTGCTTCAAATTCACCCACAATGGTGAAAGTTCGTTGTTCATTGGTCTCAGTATTTTCGAGGGTCACAGTGGTTCCAAAGATCACTTTGCCTTCGTTTTTCATTTTAGAAATATCAATGACTTGAGCGCGGCTCATTTGATCTTCCATTTTAGCAATTTTAGCTTCAATGAGGCCTTGTTGATCTTTAGCTGCATGATATTCCGCGTTTTCTTTAAGATCGCCTAATGCACGTGCTCGAGCAATGGCTTCTGTAATCAGCGGGCGTTCAGTTTGTTTAAGACGTGTCAATTCTTTCCGCAGGGCGAGGATGCCTTCTTGTGTTACAGGAATGCGTTGTAGCGTTGTCACAGAAAGCTCCTTTTCATTTGATTGGCTAGCCAAAGAGTATAGCGCATTATATTGTTGATACAAACTAAAATTAAGTATTTAAACCAAGTATTGTTTGTAGCGTTTCAAGAGACTCTGAGTGTTGATAAAGCATGGCGCGTACCAAGGCATGTGCGCCTGTGAGGGTAGTGCTGTAGGGGATATGATGTGATAGGGCACTGTGACGGATCATGGTCGAATCTGCAATGGCTTGTTTTCCACTGGTGGTGTTGATGCAAAATTGAGTTTCACCATTGATGATCACGTCGACAATATGAGGTCGACCTTGTGTGACTTTATGCACAGTTTGACACTTTAAACCTGCTTGATTCAATACAGCAGCTGTGCCTTGTGTTGCAATTAACGTAAAGTTAAGTTTGATGAGGTCTCGTGCAATCTCAATGACGGCGGTTTTGTCCGCATCTCGAACGCTGATGAGGGCTTGTCCCGGTTTGGGTAAGGATTGGCCACTGGCCAGCCATGCTTTGGCAAAGGCGGTTTCAGGGTGTAAGGCTAGGGCCATC
>JAAZZZ010000134.1 GCA_014238985.1 Gammaproteobacteria bacterium | reverse complement strand
ATCCTCATCTCCATTGGATGTGGCGCATTGGCTCTGTTTACGGTCATCCCTGGCCTACTCAACGCCTATCATCGCACATCTTCGCCCACGATCATTGACCCATTGGGAAACCCGTTCAAAGAAGCGAAAACGATAGAAGCAGCAATCAAGCAGATCCCTGGTGGCTCATACGCAAATCAAATTAAAGAAAAGATAGCAATCACTGATGAGATATTCACTGATCAGACATTAATAGATATTTACCAAGAAGCACAAAAATATCAATCCAGCAGATTTTCATTGGCACGTGCAGTGGGGGCCACAATGGCCTCTATCAATGGCGTGCTGAATATTCTGCTCGGCATCACCATTGGCGCCGGTGGCATTTTTGCTGTTTTTAATCTGGTCTCAATTTCACTGCCGAGCAGCATGATCACCCCAATCATTGTGAGTGTAGGCATTTCATCCGGTCTCATGGCACACCGCTTTGAAGGCAATAGCATTCGACACACATGGATTCAGTTCGGACGATGGATAATTTCAGATCAAAAATCAAAGGTATTCACAACATTAAAACCTATACACTATACACTCATCATTGCAATACCCAGCGCCATTGCCTTTGCATTATTTGCTGCAGCTTTAATCACATCTATACCCTTGCCATTCATCGCAGTGATTCATCCTCAGGCTTTATTTGCGGTCATCTTCACAGCAACGCTACTCACAGCTGTGTCCCTCTTTGGTATGCCGATTCAGATGAGGCTTTCTAAATTACATCAATCAAAAGCATCTGCAGGAAAAAGTAACATACATCAATTCGGCCACAGTGTACTTCTGTTAATCGGGGGCTCATTCTATCATTTTTTTAATGCAGACATCAAAAGAAAGGATTTAAATATTCGGCAAAAAAGCACATACTTTGCGCTCGCATTATCTTCATTCATAGCAAGCATCGCCTTTGGCATCACAATCAGCACCACACTACATTTAACCTGTGGTTTACCGATGATCGTGAGTGCGCTATTCGGTTTTGCATGCCGTATATCCATTTCATCTCTCTTTCATACTGGGGCTATTGAGCCTTTGTTTAAGACAAAAAATGATCATCAGGAAACTCAAGAAGAAACAGTTTCAAAACCAGTTGCCAATGACGCAGTTGCTGCTAGGACATTATCACCTCAGAAAACTGCTGGTACTGTCAGAGCCCCTGATACAAATCCGAATACAAAGTATCTTGCTGCAACAGCCTCTGATACAAGAGACTCAAGTTTAAGCCCAATCTCACATAACTAAAGCCATCTTGATTTTACAAGCAATTCAGTGAATACTCCCCGCTTTAAAACATCGAGATCTAAGTGAGCATCGAATTCAAATTGCCTGAGCATGCCATTGCACAATACCCATGTGAGCAGCGTACCCATGCGCGTATGCTGCATCTCAAGCGCCATCACACACACCACACCGATCAACATGTCTATGATTTACCACAGCACCTGCGCCCTGGAGACTGTTTAGTGATTAATAACACCCAAGTGGTGCCCGCACAGTTTAATGGACGTAAAACCACAGGCGGCAAAATACATTGCCAACTAGATCGCTGTATCTCGACACATCAAGCCATACTCTTCATCAAATCCAGCCATGCACCCGCGCCTCAAGATGCCCTGATCTTTGATGAGCAGATCACAGCCACTGTTTTATCTAAAGAGCACACGCGCTTCACTGTACAATTTAATCAACCTGTTCAAACTGTCTTAAACACCATCGGACAACCGCCTATTCCCCCCTATCTTAAACGCCCTGCAGAACCCATCGACCGTATGCGCTATCAAACCTGTTTTGCACAACACCCAGGCGCCGTGGCTGCACCCACCGCAGGCTTGCATTTTGACGATGCACTGCTCAACACACTTAAACAACAAGATATCACTGTCGCCGAGCTGACATTACACGTCGGTGCAGGCACCTTTGAACCTATCAATGAAACACATTTAAGCTCAGGTAAATTACATGCAGAACACTTTGAAATCACGCATGCGCTCTCTAAAACATGGGACACAACACGACGCAACGGCGGACGCATCATCGCCGTCGGCACCACCTGTGTGCGCGCACTTGAAAGCGCTTATCATGAAGGTCAATTATTGCCTCAAGCTTCAGAAACACAGTGTTTCATTCGCCCAGGCTATACCTTTCAAGCCATCGATGGGCTGTTGACCAACTTTCACTTACCCGGATCCAGCTTACTCTATTTGGTTGAAGCCTTTACGGGCCGCAAAAGCCTGGAAACTGCCTATACACATGCGATTCACGACCATTATCGTTTCTACAGCTATGGCGATTGTATGCTGATCCTGTAAGCAAAATCTTAAGCATTGAGACACAGTGTGAGCACACACACACCTTCTACACGACCTCATCCCACCTTAAAATCAACTCAAACCCTTTGATATTCATATCATGGCGCTGTTACAAGCTGAATGTAGGCAGGAGACCTGCAAAGACAATCA
>JAAZZZ010000133.1 GCA_014238985.1 Gammaproteobacteria bacterium | reverse complement strand
TCCGCCATTTATCCGCATATACTCACTAGCTCTAATAGTTTTCCTAGAATCGGATAAATAACCCATTAAAGAGCGTGCCTTAGCTGCCTCTAAATCTGTACTTTTTAGATAATTTAACGCCTTATCTGCAGCTTCAAATGTGATCATAAATCCCCCAAGGGCCGAAGCCCTGTAATTAAAACCAATTATTCTTTATGCCCAAGCACCATGAGTAGGTGTAAAAAATGCAGAGTACAAATATTCCCCACTGTTCAGCTTGATATGCTGAATAAAACCAAAATGGCTGGCCAGCAATTCCAAATAAACACGCGTATTTCTTCCATGCATCATTGCTTTGCTGAGTTAGCCAAATTGCTGTAACACCCGTAAACGCTATAAATACCTGCTCAATCATAAATCCCCCAAGGGCCTAAGCCCTGTTTACTCGTCCACTACCATCACATCGATAGCACTTAATATCTCTTCCCCACAAATCACTGACAATCCCGTTTGTTATGCAATGGCTACAGGGTTCTGTTTGAGCTTCCCATATACGCCTATCTTCAGCATCCTTCTTTAGTCTATCCAGCTCGATTTTATCATCAGAGATGAAATTTTCATCAGCTACACAAAGCCCAGTTGCCATACCGAAGTTTTCATGAGCACCTTCAATACTTTCAGCAATCAATTCAATCTGCTCATCAGTTGCTGCAATTCCAACATCCGACAACGATTCAGATACGCATTCTTTCCAATATTCCATCATTCCCCCAAGGGCCTAAGCCCTGTTATTCCCAGTATTTAAAAACTATATAAAAATCACCAAACGGAACTGCGAGAACGCCATAGAATCCGTAATCACAATCACCCGACTGATCAATATACTCAGATTCTATATTTTCATAGCTGCTTTTCTGCTCACTGAATCCGCTAAGGTCAATTTCATCCTTATGTATCATTTTCGGAAATGCTGCATTCATCCCGTCTTGGTCACTGTTAATCTCATTGATCAGCTTTGCCAAATCTTCCATAAATCCCCCAAGGGCCGAAGCCCTGTTAATTAAGCTTTTCAGATTTAGAGAGTATTCTTAAATCCATTTCGTAGTGCGGCTCAAAATCCCACTGACCAGTTTCTGGAAATGTCATTTGGCCCTCACAATAACTTACATTCTCAGCAATAAAATTAACCTCGAATGCTCCAAATTCATCTAAACAGTCAACGTCGAAATCATTTAAAATTAAATCATCTAATGTTTCTTGTATTTTAAGTACGCTGCTAAGTGAAAGGCCGTTTATGATGCCGATCGATATACAGTCATCAATACCGGCTCGATCCTCAAAAAGTGCAGAAAATTCAAAACTTTTCATAAATCCCCCAAGGGCCTAAGCCCTGTTAAACTCTCCAATCTGGGCAATAATACTTGTTATCTTCAACAACCCAGTTACATTTCTCACACCAATGTTTCCCATTTTCACAAAGCTCAAGTCTTTGCCTTCCGCATTTTGGACAAGATCCATCAACATATTTGATAGGACTCCACTCCATGATTTCTTTATCTATTTCTTCATATCCAAATGTGATCATCATTCCCCCAAGGGCCGAAGCCCTGTTAATTTCCTAAAAACCTATATCTTCATCAAAATCATCAAAGCTACCAGGAGCTGGTGCCGGCTGTTGCTGCGGTGCTGGCTGTTGGTATGCTTGACGCGGTGCCGGTTGTTGTGCCGGCGCTTGACCATCACTGGCACTATCTAGCATCTGCATCTGATTAGCCATAATCTCAGTCGTGTATTGATCTTGGCCTTGCTGATTCGTCCATTTTCGCGTTCGTAGCGAGCCTTCAACGTAAACCTTCGAGCCCTTCTTTAAATACTGCGCAGCTATCTCGGCTAATCGATTGCGAAAAACAACGCGGTGCCATTCCGTTTTTTCCTGTTGTTGGCCTGTTTGCTTATCCTTCCAAGCTTCACTGGTAGCAATGCTGATATTTGTAACAGCCCCACCATCAGGGAAGGATCGCGTTTCTGGATCTTGGCCCAAATTACCAACAATTATCGCCTTATTTATACCTCTAGCCATGCTCAATTATCCTTTTCAAATCTTCTAAAAATTCATTTAATATCGGCTCAAAAGCTGCAGCCCACTTAACATACGCCTTATCATCACAATACGTTCTTTTGTAAAAAGGCCTGTAGTCCTCGTTGTAGCTCATAAAGTCCCAGTACCTCCTTTTTGTAACAAACAAACCACCGTAAACTTGGGGTTTGTATTCATCCGGCACAACGTCATTATGTATATACTGAAGATGCTTTTTCAGCTCGGGAGACTTTACCTCTAAGCCCCCGTCATCGCCCTCTAGCGCATCTGGAGAGCACCCATACATAGATGCTATGTCAGGCTTACAA
Source organism: Gammaproteobacteria bacterium (assembly GCA_014238985.1). Taxonomy (GTDB): domain Bacteria; phylum Pseudomonadota; class Gammaproteobacteria; order Comchoanobacterales; family Comchoanobacteraceae; genus UBA729. The sequence goes on along the minus strand of JAAZZZ010000133.1, from coordinate 120 downwards.
AGCCCGCACTTTATAGTGTCAACGTCATGATCAAACTCATAAAGGGCTATGGCATCAGGTTCAAGCTTATTACCCCTTATTGTGTGCCTATTCTCGAAGCGTTCTGTCTGTTCTTTCTGC
>JAAZZZ010000132.1 GCA_014238985.1 Gammaproteobacteria bacterium | reverse complement strand
ATCAGTGGGGTATAGCGCTTGAATTTCAAGCGCAGAGGTCGGTTGATCAGATCCGGTGGTATGTGACAGTGCGCTGACACTGAGCATCACACCACCGCATTGTTCAAGTATTGCATGAACTAAAGGCATTTGAGGCACCCGAATACCGATTTCTTTGCGTTTTTGATGATAGATTTGCTTTGGAGCGCTAGACAATGCACGTAAAACAAAGGTTGTTGGAGCTGGCACATGTGCTTTAATCATTCTAAAGGTCGGTGTCTCCATCAATACGTATTGTGCAACTGTTTTAAGGTCTTGACACACCAAAGTAAAACGATGCTGAGGGGCGAGCGATCTTAAGGTGCGAATCCGTTGGATGGCTTCAGGATCTTGAATATGACACCCTAAGGCATACCCCGTATCACTGGGGTAGGCAAAGACCTTACCAAGCTCCGCCAGAGGCTTTAGCGCACGTTGGTGCGGGGTATCTGCATGTGTTTTGATTAAAATGGCCATTGTATGTCTCCATGATGATCAATTAAGAAATCGCCCCGCTTTCAATTTCTCCTGTTCTCTAAGAAAAATCATTGTTATACTACTGCATCTCAACAAGGAGCGTCCAATGCAAAGTTTATTGGTGGATTTTTTACCGATTGTATTGTTTTTCATCACTTATAAATTTTATGGCCTTTATGTTGCAACCGGCGTATGCATAGGCGCTGCAGTACTGCAAATTGGATACACTTTTTTTCAAAAAGGTAAGGTTGAAACAACACAGTGTATTGCCCTGCTCGCTATTTTAGTTTTAGGGGGTGCGACTTTGTGGTTTAAAAATGAATTATTTATTAAATGGAAACCCACTGTCGTATATTGGATCTTTGCCACTTTATTTATCTTCAGCCAACAGTTTTTTAACACCCCTTTGATTAAAAAGATTCTTAAGAGCCATGCCAGCATGGATGAAGTGTGCTGGAGCAAGTTGAATATTTATTGTGGCCTGTTTTTCAGTGTGATGGGTGGATTGAATATTTGGGTGGCCTATCATTTCAATACCGATACTTGGGTCAACTTTAAGCTGTTTGGTACGTTGGGCTTAACCCTGTTGTTTTCAATTAGCCTAGCTGCGTACGTCTCTCGGTATGCAAAAGCTTCTTCCCTGTCTTAATTTCCTTTTACACGTACAAACTGTTTCAATTTGTGTATTGCATGCGTTTATATTCGGACTCATGTTGAAAGAAGCTTATTGAGTTGCTTGAATCTCAAATTTCACAGCATATTCTCTATCATGAGTCTTAATTAGAGGCAGAACCAGGGCCTCTAGGGGGGGGGTCGCAGAGCCAGCAGTATTGGATGCTGTGGCTCTGCTCTTGCTGCTTGTAGACGGCGCGCTTACTGCAGGGTTAGATAAGGCATTAGAAGGCCTTGGGACAGCCCCTAATAATTCAGACGTTTCCATCTGCGCTTTTTTAATTTTATTCAGAAAGTCCCCAGGACCATCCTGTCTATCCCCATAGGATCTTTGGTCTGGCTCTCTTTGCGTTGCAAAGGCCAGCATTTCTGCCCGGTAAGATGGAGAGCTTGGATCTAACATCAACCGCACATCCTTTAAAGGGGTCTGATGCATAATTCGCTTAAATGTCGCCCTTAAATACTCGTCGTTTAGCTGTCCGCCACCAATTGAAAATTGAAGATTAGGCATGGAATCCGGAAAATCCTTCCTGGCATCTTCTATCGCTAATCGTGCAGTGGCAGCAACTAAAAAATGAGGGTTAAAAAATGCGCCACAGCCGATTGCATTAAGCTTGATTAGAGTATTTTGATCATGATTTTGATCTTTGAATTCAGCTGCATGTGCAATGGTTTGGTAATAGTTGGTGTACGATATCGATATAAATTCTTGATGCCCTTTGGAGGTAAGTAGGTGATCTTGCGCCATGGAATAATATTTTCTAAAATCAGGGTTTGCAGCGTATATAGGACTAAATGTCTGTTTTGCATTAAGATCAAATTCGAATGTTGGAGCAGGCGCAGCGTTTAAAGCTCTGTATAATTTTATCGCTCCAACAATCAAGATCAATCCCACGATTAAAGCTGCGCCTGCTCCAACAAAGGTCTGGATAGTGGCAAACGTAGTCATCATGGGCAATGTCAATGTACCCAAGGTGCCCACGCCCATAGCATTCACGGCGACGACACCAGCATTCGCAATGATCAGAGCAATGCTATTCATGGTGGTAGCGCTGCTAAACAACTGTACAGCCCCGGCAACACCTACTCCAAGACCGGATAAAATGCCACCCACTATAATTGCACGAGGAAAAGAGACCCAAGTTGAGGGTTTTACTTTCTGAAAAGCAGTTGCATCAAGGGGTATTCCATTTTGATTAAATTTTGGAAGGCCCATTGCTGTCATCAATTTTCCAAAAACATCATTCAATATCTTGCCACAATCTCCACAAAATTGCTGATAATTTAAGCCATGACCTGCATTAGTAAAATCTTGTTTAACTTGATTCCACTCTCCTAAATAGCGCGTGAGGTTTTTGAGCTGATTGGCAAATTTA
>JAAZZZ010000131.1 GCA_014238985.1 Gammaproteobacteria bacterium | reverse complement strand
CAAACATCCCATTGGTAGCCCTTTCAGCCACCTTGCCAGGCAACAGGCTTCATAATATGTTAGACACCCTCCGTCGTTGGGTTTTCGGGTAAATGCATTCAGCATTAGTGTATTTAAACGGTGAATGCATCTCTGCCGAAACTGCATCTCTCTCCCCATTTGATCGAGGATTTTTATTTGGTGATGCCGTGTATGAAGTCATTCCTGTCTATGACAACAAGCCTTTTCGACTTCAAGCACATTTTGAAAGACTGTGTGATAGCTTAAACGCTATTGGCATTCAGCCACCTTTTGATTTCGAGCACATGCACACCATCAGTCAACAACTCATCGATCAAACTGATCGTCCTGAAACAGTGAGCTTGTATTGGCAAATCTCACGCGGATGTGACATGCAGCGCCAACATATTCCCACCGACATGCTTAAACCGACACAATTTGCTTGTTTACAACATCGAATTTTGCCTGACATTCAACGCTATCAACAAGGATTTAAGGCGATTTTACAACCTGATATTCGTTGGCATCGTAACGAAATCAAGACCACGTCTATTTTAGCGAATATTTTGCTCATTCAACAAGCGCGCGCCGCCGAATCAGAAGAAGCTATTTTATATGATGATGATCAAATCATTGAAGGTGCCAGCAGTAATGTGTTTTTTCTAGACCAAGACACCTTATACACCCCCCAAAAAACACATCGAATGCTTTCAGGCATTACACGCAAATATGTCATTGAAATAGCGAACAAAATTGGGCTTCCCATCCAAGAAACTGACTGCTCACCGGAACAACTTCGCCACTGTAGTGAGCTCTATATTACCAGTTCAACACGGGAAATTATGCCCATCATTCAACTCGATTCAACCCCTATCGGCAATGGACGCGTAGGTCCTGTGTGGCACACATTATTCGAAGCTTTTCAGAAAAATTTAACGCAATGAGCACATCATGCCTTCCATTAAAGAACCTGTCATTCGCCTTTTGGGTTTAAACCCTTATCAAACTGTTTGGGAAGCCATGCGCACCTGGACCCAACAACGAAAACCTGATACTCCAGATGAATTATGGTGTTTAGAGCATCCTAGTGTCTTGACTCAAGGACAAGCAGGACGTCCAGAACATCTTTTAAAACCCACTGATATTCCACTCATTCAGACAGATCGTGGGGGACAAATCACTTATCATGGTCCAGGGCAACTGATTATCTATACGCTGATCGATTTAAAACGCAAAACATATGGTGTATCTTCATTGGTCACTCGAATTGAACGCGCGATCATACACTACCTGAATACCTTAGATATTCAGGCAACTACAAACCCGACTGCACGTGGAATTTATATTAACAACCAAAAAATCGCCTCAATTGGACTCCGTGTTGCTAAAGGCTGTAGTTTTCACGGACTCGCTCTCAATGTTAATATGGATTTAACACCTTTCGAAAACATACTGCCTTGTGGTTTAACGGGCATTACCATGACTCAATTACATGACCTCATTCCTCACATAACTGTATCCCATGTTCGCAGTGCATTACTGGTTCACCTCTTATCTGAACTAGAGTATGATTCGAATGTCAAATCCATCTTGAAAGGCTAAAAATGTCAACATCACAAAACTATGATGCTACGCAACACCAACGCGGTCAGGATAAATTATCTAGAATCCCGGTCAAAGTAGAGCACACGCGTCTTGCACAACGCAAACCTGATTGGATTCGTATTAAATTATCTGACAACCCTGAAGTCCAAAAACTCAAAAAGAAAATTCGTGCTGCCGGCTTGGTGACCGTATGCCAAGAAGCCGCTTGTCCAAATTTAAATGAATGTTATGGACATGGCACAGCATCTTTTATGATCATGGGGGATAAATGCACACGCCGCTGTAGCTTTTGTGAAGTTGCACATGGGCGTCCAGACCCTTTAAACCCTGATGAACCCGAACAATTGGCTCGCACCATCAAAGAGATGGGCTTACGTTATGTTGTCATCACGTCAGTAGATCGGGACGACCTTCGTGATGGAGGGGCAAGTCATTTTGCAGCCTGCATCATGGCCATTCAAGCACACACACCTCAAGTTAAAGTCGAAATCCTTGTCCCTGATTTTAGAGGCCGTATGGACAAAGCCCTGAAGGCATTGAGCACAGCCCCTGCAGATGTCTTTAACCATAATATTGAAACGGCACCTCGCTTATATCTACAAGCAAGACCAGGTTCTGATTTTGATTGGTCATTGAAATTATTACAGCAACATAAAGAACGTTTCCCAAATATCCCAACAAAATCAGGCATGATGTTAGGATTAGGTGAAACGGATCAAGAAGTTATTGAAGTGCTTCAAGCGCTCAGGAGACATCAAGTCGACAGGCTCACATTAGGACAATACCTTCAACCCAGTCAACATCATATGCCTGTTGAGCGTTATGTCACCCCCGAGCAATTTGAATCTTTAAAATCACAAGCATTATTAATGGGATTCAGTCACGTTGCGAGTGGCCCTTTAGTCCGTTCGTCCTACCATGCAGATAGACAAGCTGCTGGCGCGTTAGTTGAATAATCTGTGCTTTACAG
>JAAZZZ010000130.1 GCA_014238985.1 Gammaproteobacteria bacterium | reverse complement strand
GAATATTCATATACAGCATTGGCAGCCTAAATTAACAGACTTTAAACCATCATCTCAGGTCCAGCCTCTTTGGTTCCAACAAGCAGACGTTCAGATTGATCAATTACAATTGCCTAAGTTAACATTAAATAACATAACGTTAAATTTAAAACAGACTCAGCAGCATTTATGGCTTTTAGATAGGATTAGATTAAATGATTCAATAGGGACAGTGCAGGCTACAGCACGCCTACGATTAGCCCCTCATCCTAAATTGACGACAACGGGTCAAATCGTTTTCAATAATTTCGGTCAACTGCTCAAACAGCAGGGCGTGAGTTCGCACTTGGAACACACGCGCGGCACCTTGGATTTTAATGTTCAGGCAATGCCTAAAGGGTCATCGGGTTTATGGACATGCTCTGATGGGCTATTTTCTTTCCATTTGAATGAGGGGCGCTGGATTGTTGATGATTTAGAACTTGAAAAAAAACTCAGTTTAGGGCGATTGGTGACTGCATTAAGCTTGAGCAGTTTACAACGTCGATTGTCATTGAATTTTGATGATTGGTTAGAATCTGGTTTTCATTTTGATACGTTATCAGGGCATTTGCATCTGTCTCATCAAAGGCTCTCAACACATGATTTAAGTATTCAAGGACCTTCAGCTGATTTACATTATATTGGAGATGTGATCTTAGATTCAGGTCAATACAACGGGATATTGTCAGTACAATCGAAACTGACATCATCATTGCCCGTTTTGACAGCCTTAGCTGTGAATCCGCCAGCAGGTGCTTTAATGTGGGTAGCTGATCGTTTGTTTCTCAGCCAGTTACCGAAAATCGAACGCTTTAAAGTCACGGGCTTTTGGTATGCTCCAAGCGTTCAACGCATCACACACCCTCATCTGCCATCAATAGAAGATCGATCAGGAGTATTAAATGAATCAAGTGATGGCTGAAATCGAACCCGTGTTGCTCACTCCAGGTGAATTAGATCCAAGCGCTTTGATGCCGGTGATTGGACGGTGCCTCTCATCAGGGGCTGACTATGTTGATGTGTTTTTACAGCACACGGTCTCAGAAAGCTGGATGCTTGAAGACAGTGAAGTGAAGCAAGGTTTACATAATGTCAGTGCAGGTGCAGCTGTGCATCTGGTTCAGGGTGTGCGAAGCGGTTTTGCTTACACAGAAAATATAGTTTTACCTGCTATTGAAAATGCTGCTAGTCTTGCAAGCGGCATGCTTCAATCAGGATCATCTCAGGCCTTGGTTTCGATTGACACTGTAGAACATTTGTCTGTTTATCCACACCATCAAACGGTGATGCAGGCCGCTGATGCTCAAAAGATCGCGTTATTGAAGGCAGTTGATCGGTATGCACGGAAGTTGGATCCGCACGTCATACAAGTGAGCGCAGCATTATCTTTGAACTATGAACACATGTATTTGCTCAACAGTGTAGGCGTGTGTGCTGCTGACGTACGTCCTTTAATCCGGTTAGATGTAACGGTGAGTTTGCTCGATGATCATCGTCGAGAGCAAGGGCATTCTGCAATCGGTGGACGGTATGATCTATCTGAATTTCTCATGACACAACCCGCAAAGCATCTTGCATTTGAGGCTGTGCGATTGGCACAACATGGTTTTGAGGCTCGACCTGCGCCAGCGGGATTAATGCCTGTTGTTTTAGGCTCAGGCTGGCCGGGCATTTTGTTGCATGAAGCGATAGGCCATGGGCTTGAAGGAGATTTTAATCGTCGTGGTAGTTCTGCATTTTCGAATAAAATTGGACAGCGTGTTGCAACAGATCATTGTACAGTGGTGGATGATGCAACGTTGTCTTGTCAAAGAGGCAGTTTAGCAGTGGATGATGAAGGGGTTGTAGGCCAAGAAACAGTACTCATTGAGGCAGGGTTTTTAAAAGGTTATATATTAGATCGTACGAACGCGCGTTTGATGGGTATGCAGTCAACAAGTAATGGGCGCCGAGAGTCTTATGCTTTTCCCCCATTGCCGAGGATGACCAATACATTCTTACGCAATGGCAACGAAGCACCTGAAGACATCATTGCATCCGTTGAACACGGTGTTTATTGCACAAATTTTTCAGGCGGGCAAGTTGATATTACATCTGGAAAATTTGTTTTTTCTGCTAATGAAGCCTTTTTAATTGAAGGGGGAAAGGTGACGCAGCCTATTAAAAATTTAACCTTAATGGGCGATGGACCTTCTGTGCTGACACAGGTTTCTATGATTGGAAATGATTGGGCACTTGATTCAGGGATAGGGGTTTGTGGTAAGGCAGGTCAGTCGATACCTGTCGGAGTAGGGCAACCCACAATTAAAATTGATGAGATTGTGGTGGGTGGAACACAGATTGTAAGCGATGAGCGCAATTGAGCGCTGAGTGCATCTGCTGTATATTTGAATTTCAAATGCGCAACCATCAATATTTCCTGTGATCAAGAGGCTGAATAGTTTTTCGGTGAATAAAGCGCTTTTTGCGCTCGTCTGCTTGCAAGTGTCTTCTGAATTTGAATTTCAGTTAACTTTTTCAAATAATCTTCATTATTTATTTCAAATGCTCCAAATTGAATCAAGTGATCATTATAGAATTGAGAGTCAAGTATTGAAAATAAGTTTTTTTTAAGAATAGCAATTAAGTATAGTAAGCAAAAT
>JAAZZZ010000012.1 GCA_014238985.1 Gammaproteobacteria bacterium | reverse complement strand
CAATCTAGGCCGCTTAAGTCTCCTCGGTCAATTAAAGTCTGAACAGCACTGACTTGGCCTTGATCAATCAAGGTCTCAATCAGATCGAAACGGATCTCGATCATGATCTCAGAGGGCATCTGTTTGAGTGTCTGGATCAGGATTTCTTCTGGGTAGGCAAAACGCATCGCTGAGTGGGCAAGTTCTATGACCAAAGCTTTTGCTAAGGGTGCTGTCCAAGCCGTCGGTGGAATGCGAGTTATGCCTGTTTTAATATCAGAAGTGAGTGTAGCGCTTACAGCTTGGTAGTTCTGAGGGGGCTTAAACAAAGCGTTGATGCCATTGAGTGTGCTGTCTAACTGCTTCCATGCTTCTTGATCAGAGCCAGATAAGGATTCCTGTGAGGCAGCTGTGGCGATGGATGTTAGGCCTAATTTAGATAATAGTATTTGTCTCATGATCTTTCCTGATTCTATATTTCTGATTTATTTTCAATGCTGTGCATGCATTTTTTGACGTTGTTTGCGCCTTGCGCGGCCTGCAGATGTGCGTGGTGTCATGTCCAACACATCGCCGGCCAGCTGTCCGCAGGCAGCTTGAATATCTTGTCCACGTGTTGTTCGAATGGTTGTAAACAGGCCTGATTTCTTTAAAATAGCCTGAAATTTTAATATTTTTGGCATAGGGGTGCAGGTAAATTGTGTGCCTGGAAAGGGGTTGAATGGAATGAGGTTCACCTTACAAGGGCAGTGCGCTAAACATTGAATCAATTGATGGGCATGTTCTGAGTGGTCATTGACATCGTTCAGCATGGCATATTCAAAGGTGATCTTGCGTTTAGGCTGCTTTTCAAAATAGCTTTGGCAGCATGCTATCAGGTCTTTGAGTGGATATTTTTCATTGATCGGCATGAGTGTTGAGCGTAAGGCATCCGTTCCGGCGTGCAAAGAGACAGCCAGTGCACATTCAGACTGTTCTTTAAGTTTATCCATGGCAGGGACAATGCCGGAAGTGCTGACGGTGACGCGGTATTTCGATAAACCATACGCATGGTCCGACATCATTAAATTCACTGCATCGACAACGGCCTTAAAGTTTAATAAGGGCTCTCCCATGCCCATCATCACAACATTTGTAATGGTGTGTTCAGGGCGTAATGTTTTAAGTGCTTGGCGTGCAAACCATAATTGCCCAATGATTTCACCCATGGATAGATTGCCACTAAAGCCTTGTGCGCCGGTTGAGCAAAAGGTGCAGGCGAGTGCACAGCCCGATTGAGATGAAATACACAACGTGCCACGATCGCTTTCAGGAATGTAAACCATTTCAACCTGGCTACCATCTTGCGTGGTTAACAACCATTTGATACAGCCATCTTGGCTGATGTGTGGTTCACTGTATGTCAAGGGTGTCCAATCAAAAGCAGTTTTCAGTTGTGTACGCAGTGTTTTAGGGAGGTTGCTCATGTGGTCGGGATCTAGCAGGCCTTGATGATGTATCCATCGAATGATTTGAGCTGCTTTGTGGCGTGGATAAGCATGTTGTGTGCACCAAGCCACTAAAGATGCTTCACTTTGACTCAGAATGTGCGGTACAGACGCTTTTAAATGACGCTGAGGCAAAATCACTTGAGGTTGTGCACAAAGGGGCATCAGATCAGCCTCGGTTTATATTGGCCCCATAGGGGGTATTTTGTGTTATTCAGATGCCGCAGTGTCAGATTCAGGTGTTTCTTCAAAATCTAAGGCTTCATCAGCATCAAAAAAGAAGGTGATTTCTTCAAAAGCAGTTTCAACGCTGTCAGAGCCATGGACTGCATTTTCATCAATAGAATTTGCATATTCTGCACGAATGGTGCCGGCTTCAGCTTCTGAAGGGTTGGTCGCGCCCATTAAGGTGCGCCATTCTGCAATGGCGTTTTCTTTTTCGAGAATCATGATCATGAGGGGGGCTGAAGACATAAACGTCGTTAGATCATTAAAGAAGGGTTTATCGGCATGAATATGATAAAATTCAGCCGCTTCTTCTTGAGCCAGTTGCAGCATGAAGGCTTGTTGTATCGCGAAACCTTTTGCTTCAATTTTTTCAATAATGTGACCAATATGCTTGTTTTTAATTGCATCTGGTTTAATGATTGCCAGTGTTTGTTCTAGTGCCATCGTGGTCTCCTTCGAAGTGGTTATTGTCACTGTAAATTAAAATCATTGATGCAATCGTTCATCAATTTTCCAGTGTATTATGCATTTTTTTAATCAGAATGGAAGTAAAAGCGATTAGATATTTTTTTAAGTGGTTGATTTTGTTTGATGATCCTCGTCATCCCTGCCTCAGTTCCTTCGGGCTATTGAATCATTTCAAGTGTCGAAAAGGTCTGGCCTGACGTTTTATGATCCGATGATATCAACTGGCTTGGGTCGATGTTTAAGATGAGTTGAGTGCTGAATTCAATGCTGCTTTAAGGGCATTGACTTCGCTGTCTTGAGTGTAACGGTTGAGTGAAAGACGAATGGTTTGATTGGCTTCTCGGTGTGTGCACCCCAATGCTGTAAGTACATGAGAGGGGCGTTGAGCGCCTGATTGACAGGCTGAGCTGGTTGAAAATGCAAAATCAGATAAGCAAGCGATCAGGTATTCTGAGGTATGGGCTTCAAATGTTAAATTCAATACATGCGGAATGCGTTGTGTTGGATCTCCATTTAAGCGAACGCCTTCATGTGCTAAAAGTTCAGAGAGCAGTTGATCCGTCCAGCCTTGAATGCGCTGAGTATCTTCTGCGTAATGTTGTTGAGCCAATGCGCAGGCTTTGCCCAAACCCACAATTTGATGTGTGGGCAGTGTGCCAGATCGAAGCCCATGTTCTTGCCCGCCGCCGAAGATGATTGGCTCAAGTCGTAAGGGGGGTTCAGGTGTGATGTAGAGCGCACCGATTCCTTTGGGCCCATACACTTTATGGCCTGATATTGAACACAGGTGGATTGGTGTTTTTTGAAGGTCCAAAGATAACTTTCCTGTGGTTTGAGCTGCATCGACATGCACCAATGTTTGAGTGCGTTGTGCCAATTCGCACACAGCGTCAAGGGGCTGAATGACCCCAATTTCATTGTTAACATGCAAGATTGAAATGAGCAGCGTGGGTGTTTTGAGGGCCTCTTCTAGTTGATTTAAATCAATCAGGCCATTGGATTGAACCGGTAAAACATTGACGGTAAAGCCCTGTTGAGCCAGTTGTTTACAGGTATGGAGTGTAGCAGGGTGTTCTGTTTCAAAGGTGATGATATGTTTTGATTGCCTATGATAGGTGCGTGCGATGCCTTGAAGGGCTAAATTGATGGATTCTGTAGCGCCTGATGTCCATGTCCATTGCTCAGGTTGGCTGTTAAAACAGCGGGCCACTTCTTGACGTGCCTGTTCAATGACATCGCGTGCATAATGGCCATAAATGTGTGTTGTCGATGACGCATTACCCGCATACTGTTTTGAATCTAGTATTTTAAACATAGCGTCTCGTACTTCAGGTGCCAGTGGTGTGCTGGCCATTGCATCGAAATAATGTGGGTGTGCAGTCATACTAATCACCTATGCATTCATCTACTGCAGAGAGAATTCCTCTCAACAAGTTTACTTCATTTTGATCGGGTTGTGCTCGATTGATCAGGCATTGAAGTCGATTGAGGGTATGTTGAGGGTTTGGCATGTTAAAATGGGGTAATTGTGTCAAGGTGCGCGCCCAATGTGCATGCAGATCAGACAAGGCTTGATGTGCGGGTAAAGTTTTGATAGATAAGGGTTTTTCAGTCTGTAAGGTTTGAGAAAAGCAATAGGTTAGGATTTGAACAGCCTGTGCTAAATTCAGGGAGCGATAGGCGCTGTGTGTTGGAATCGTAATCTGGCCGTGGCATTGATTTAATTCAGTATTGCTGAGGCCATTGGATTCACGCCCCATCACTAATGCGATCGTGTGTTGAGGGTAACCTGTACAATACACCACGGCCTCTTCAGGCGAATACACGGGCCATTGCAGTGTTCGAGGACGATTACTGGTGGCGAATACGATTTGACAATCTGCCAGGGCTGCTTCCAGTGTGTCGTAGCAGCGTGCCTGTTGGAGGATATCCTCTGCACCTGCTGCGCGTCGATTGGCAACGGGGTCTGGAAATGAGCGAGGATTGACCAGTCTGAGCTGTGTATGGCCCATGGTTTTCATTGCGCGTGCTGTCGCCCCAATATTACCAGGATGACTGGGTTCGACCAAGACAATAATCGGCAGATTCATTTGAAGACAATGGTGCGTTGATCATGCACCAGTACTTTGTGTGCAAGATAAAGGTGTAGGGCTTCAGAGAGTGTTATTTTTTCTAAATTACGTCCGAGTTGAATCAGTGCATCGACCGTTTCTTGGTGAGAAATCGGCGTGACTGATTGGGTGATGATGGGGCCGTTGTCTAATGCTTCTGTCACGAAATGACTGGTGGCTCCAATGATTTTGACGCCTCTTTTCCATGCCTGATGATAGGGTTTTGCCCCTGAAAATGCAGGCAAAAATGAATGATGAATGTTGATGATGCGTTCAGGGTAATGGGTGAGAAATTCAGGCGAAAGAATTTGCATGTAGCGCGCCAAAACGAGCGTATCAATATTTGCATTTTTTAAAATATTCAACAGGTGCGCTTCTTGTTTTGCGTGATCTGATTGTTCGATAGGGCAATGTTCGAAAGGCAGGTTAAATTGTTTGGCAATGGGGGCGAGGGTTGTGTGATTGGATGCGATCAATACCAGCTCTGCATTTAATTCATGGCTGTGATGACGGGTTAATACATCATATAAACAGTGCTCTTCTTTTGAGGCTAAAATAGCAATGCGATGTTTGAAATTTGAATCATAGAGTTGTGTTTTCATGTGGTAAGTTTGAAAGAGTGGATCTAAATGTGTGGCCCAAGTTGCTTGATCAGCGTGTGTGGTATGCCATTGAATGCGTATAAACAGCTGTTGATCTTCGGCGTCAACATGTTGCTCTAAGTGTAAAATATCCCCATGATGTTGACTGATTGTGTGCGTAAGCGCTGCAATGATGCCGAGCTGGTCCGTGCAGCTTGCCAGTAATGTTATATGGGGTTTTTGCATGATGCACTGTATCCTTGCCCTTCATTTTGAATCACACTAACACACCCTTTTAATGGACACCAGTTGCAACCCTGGTGAAGGCTCCCTAAGTTTGTTAAGCTAAGGCTTATTTGAAAATAGGTGAATGAAATGACTGGATTGGTTCATGTTGCAACCATGGCAGCGCATGCGGCTGGGCGTTTGGCAATGCGATCCTATGATCGGCTTGATCGAATTAAAGTGATTGAAAAAGCACCACATGATTTTGTCAGCAATGTTGATCAAGAAGCTGAACAAGTGATTATTGAGCATATTCATAAATACTATCCTGGACATGCTGTTTTGTCTGAAGAGGCAGGTGCAGTGCCGCCACGCTCGGTGGTGCCGAAAGAAGCAGACATGCGTTGGATTGTTGATCCAATTGATGGTACGACAAATTTTATTCGAGGTGTGCCACATTTTTGTATTTCAATTGCTGTTGAAAAAGCGGGTGAAATCATCTGTGGTGTGGTCTATGATCCTGTGCGTGATGAAACGTTTCAAGCAGAGAAAGGCCAAGGCGCTTTATTGAATCAAAAGCGCCTTAAATTGACCTCACACGCTCAATTGGAAGGGCGAGCTTTGGCTTCAGGATTTCCGAGACGTTCTTCAATTTCTCTCGCAGAGCAAATGGCGATACTGATGGTTGTGACGGAATCTCCTGCAACGATACGTCGTATGGGTTCTGCTGCGTTAGATTTAGTCTATGTTGCTTCAGGACGTTGGAATGGATTTTGGGGTGCTGATCTTAAATTGTGGGACATTGCTGCAGGGTTGTTAATTGCAGCCGAGGCAGGTGCGGGGAGTTGCGATTTTTCAGGCAATCCAATTTCAGCAGAAGTCAGTGGCTTAATTGTTGCACCCCTTCCGTTCTTGCCGGAGCTGCAGGCCTTAATTGCAGGTGCTCGATGAGCCTTGAGTGTTAAACATTTAAACGAAGACTAAACCATAGGTACAAAACGTACCGGTATGATGGGTGTCTGTTTGATGGTATGGGTTGTGTCATTTTGGGTGATGCGATAAAGCATTTGCCCCTCTTGTGTTTGAACAGGGATAATCAGACGGCCTTCGGGTTTTAGTTGATTCAGTAGTGCTTGAGGGACTGATTGAGCACAGCAGGTCACAATGATTGCATCGTACAATCGTTTGGGTGATACCGTGCATTCTCCTTGTGTGATATGAAATTCAATATTTGTCCATCCTTCGAGGCGTTGTTGTGCTAATTGAGATAGCTGTGGGTGGACTTCAAGGGTGACTACATGTTGTGCCAGCAAGCTTAAAATTGCGGCTTGATAGCCGGAGCCCGTACCAATTTCGAGCACAGTGTCTTCAGGGCCAATGTCGGCCAATGCAGTCATCAACGTGACAATGAAAGGTTGAGAGATGGTTTGATTGTCTTCGATCGATAAGGGGCAATCGTCCCAGGCTTGTGTTTGTATGTTGAGTGGGACGAAGGCCGCACGGTTTACAGCACAGAAGGCATTTAAGACTGATTCAGGCAGAGACTGTAAACCTGTTTCATAGGCCGTATTTTTAAAATGTTTTTCCAGTGTTTTAATGCAGTGTATGGGCGCAAAGCTTGTCATACTTGCAGTGTTCCAGAACTTTTTGTTTTAGGTAACAGTGATGTTCGATCCAGCCCAAGGACCACTGCCAATGCGCCTGCCACATAGATTGAAGAATAGGTGCCAATGACAATACCCACAATCAATGCAATTGAAAATCCACGTAAGGTTTCACCGCCCAATAAACAGAGTGCTAAAACGACCAATAGTGTTAATCCTGAGGTCATGATGGTGCGAGATAGTGTTTGATTAATCGATAAATTAACAATTTCAGCGGGAGATTTTTTATTAAAGAGTCTGAAGTTTTCCCGGATTCGATCATATACCACAATAGTATCATTGAGTGAATAGCCTAAAATTGTGAGTAATGCGGCCAATGCGACAAGGTTAAATTCAAGTTGAAAAAAAGCAAAAATGCCTAAAATTAACACTGGATCATGAATTAAAGAAATTGCTGCGCTTACGGCAAAGCGCAATTCAAAGCGCAGCGCGATATAGGCCATGGTGGCCAGGAGTGAAACAATAATAGCTAAAATGCCATTGTTTAATAAGGCACGTCCGACTTGTGGGCCAATGAATTCTAATCGAATAATTTGATAATGAGGCGCAGATTGTTTGATTTTTGTGTGTAATTGTTCTTGTGTCAGTTCGGGATGATTGGCTAAACGGACCATTGCGTGTTTAGCAGTGCCATAGATTTGAACCGTGGCATCTGGAAAGCCTTGAGATTTTAAACGTGTACGTAAAGCATCTACTGCAATGGTTTTTGGGCTGACCAACTCAATTTGTGTGCCGCCTGTAAAATCTAATCCGAAATTTAAACCATAGATCCATAAGGCACTACACGAGATGAGCGTCAATAGAATTGAAAACAGCATGGCATGTTTTTTTTGTTGCATGAAATCAATCTGTGTATTTTGATTGAAAAATTCCATGAAGCTCCTTAAATGCCAATTGAAAGTTTGATGAGGTTTTGACGCTGATCGCGACGGCAGTAAATGGCTTCGACCACTGCGCGGGTGAAGACAATGGAAGTGAGCATGGAGGCGATCAGGCCAATGGACAATGTAATGGCGAAGCCTTTCACAGACCCTGAGCCTAAAGTGAATAAAATCATTGCAACAATTAAGGTTGTGACATTGGCATCCACAATGGTGCTAAAAGCGCGGTCATAGCCTGCTTTAATGCTCATGATCGGCGAGAGGCCTAGACGCAATTCTTCTCGAATACGCTCATTAATGAGCACATTGGCATCCACGGCCATGCCCACGGTCAGCACAATACCTGCAATGCCGGGTAATGTCAGTGTTGCGCCTAATAAGGAGAGGGTTGCAATGATCAAGAAGATATTGAGTATCAGCGCTAGATTGGCCACAAAACCAAAGAATCTATAGTAAAGCAGCATAAAGATAATCACAGCCAATGAACCGATAAAGAGCGAACGGATGCCTTTATCAATATTAGCTTGTCCTAAACTAGGGCCCACAGTGAGCTCTTCAACAATGCTCACGGGTGCAGCCAGTGCGCCAGAGCGTAATAACAGCGCTAAATTGTCTGCATATTCTATATTATGTAAGCCTGTGATTTGAAATTGTTGTCCAAGGGCACTTTGAATGGTGGCCACAGAAATGACACGCTCATGATGAATAATATGTTTCTTAGTGTGTGTTCCGATTTTTTGATGTTTAACTTCTGAGTCAATATAAATCACTGCAAGTTGTTTGCCGATGTTTGCATTAGTGATGCGGTGAAAGCGCATAGCTCCACTGCCCAATCGAATGTCTACTGCAGGTCGTCCATTTGAAAAAGTACTGCTTGCATAGGTGACTGCGTCACCCGTTAATACAGGGTCCGTGTTCAGTACAATCGGGCGGTTATGTTCATCGTGATACAGCTGTGTGCCTAATGGTGCGCCGTGCAGACTGGCTGTATGGGGATCAATCTCTTGGCTGACAAGATGAAATCGAAGTGTTGCTGTTTTGCCGAGAAGGGCTTTGGCACGTGCGGTGTCTTGAATGCCGGGTAAATCCACGCTGATTTGATGTCGACCTTGACGGTTAATGACAGCTTCGCTGACACCGAGTTCATTGATGCGATTGTTGAGGATGGTGATCGTTTGTGCGAGCGTATATTCAACGAGCTTATTCAATGTGTCAGGGAGTGGCATGACAGAGAGCACCCAAAGGCGTCCGCGTCGTATCGAGGTGGCACGGGTATATTGAGGTAAGGTTTTTTTGATCAATGCGCGTGCTGTTTCAGCCGCTTCAGATGAGGCAAAGCTTAAATGAATGAGATGGTTTTTTTCAATGCGCACTGCAATGGTTTTGACATGTTGTTCTGCCAGGGCTGTTTTAAGTGTTTTGGCATCTTGTTTTAGTTGCGTTTTAATCGCAGTGTCGATATCCACGTCTAATAAGAAGTGTACGCCACCGCGTAGATCTAGACCAAGTTTCATGGGTGTGGCGCCTAGCGCTAATAGCCAAGCAGGTGTTTGACTGGCTAAATTGAGGGCAATGATTAAATGCGGGAAAGCTCGATGCAGTATTTCTTGAGCTTTAAGTTGTTCATGGGTGTTTTTAAAACGCAGCAAGCTGCTGCTATCTGTTGTGCGCATTGGGTTAAAGTCGAGTTGTTTGGATTGAAGGGTTTTTTTGATTTCAGCAAGGGTGCTGGGTGTCAATTTAGAGGCTATTTTTGCCTTAATTTGTATCGCGGGTTGCTCGCCATAAAAATTGGGCAATGAAAAGAATATCGATATACCGACGATCAATGCAAGCAGAGTAAGTTTAATAGTAGGGCTGGTATCTTTGCTCATTTCTTTGCTTTGTTCGGAGTGGTCTTTGCTTTAAAAGGTGCGGGTTTGAAACTGCCTTTGGGCAATTGTTTATTGATGCTGGTTTCGTGTATTGAGACCACGACATCTTTGGCAATCTGTAATTGTACAATATTACCTTCTACAGCATCGATTTGTCCGATGATGCCGCCTAAGGTGCTGACTTCATCTCCTGATTTTAAACTTGAGATCAGCTGTGTTTGTTCTTTTCGACGATTATTTTGAGGTCGAATGATCATAAAATAAAACAGACCCACAAAAATCATCATCATAGGTAACATGCTCATGGGATTGCTGGCTGTTTGATTTGTGGCAGCTGAGGCTGCTGTGCTGAGAGAAAGTACCATCAGTGTTAAAAAATAATGCATGCAAGGCTCCTGATCATGTCAATAAACGTTCATTGGGTCAAAGACCTCATTAATTTAGCCTGAAGTACTGATGAGTGTAAACAGTAAAGTCGATTAAAATGATGTAAGCGTCATGTTTGCTGTCGTATATTCAGGGGAGCAATGAAGCCTATTGAGGTGGATCTCTTTAGAAAGGTGAGCCAGAATGAGCAATATCTTGTTTCAATCATGTGCCATGATTGCTGGCTTGATGGTTTTAATGGAGTGACCTGAAGGGGCAGCAGTGTATTGAAAGTTAGGTATTCAAGGGGTGCCGTCCTGCACAATTGCTCCACGCCTTATAACGCATTGCGTTGTGACTTTTAGTTGAGGATCGCCAGAAAATTCGGCCTGGCTGAGTGCATCTTGTCAAGGTGCATACAGCGTGAGGGGTTGATGCCAAAACGTTGAGCGATATGAGGTATTTGTTCAAACAGTGATCCATTTTGAATATGTTGACGCAGTGTGCGCATCAATGTTTGATAGAAACTGAGGTTGTGTAGGCTGTTGAGTGTTGATCCGAGCATGGCTTTTGTTTTTTGTAAGTGGTGTAAATAGGCTTTCGAGGTGTGTGTGCAGGTGTAACAGCCGCACTGTGGATCGAGGGGGGTTGGGTCATTTTTATATTGACTGTTGCGTATTTTAATAATGCCCTGTGAGGTGAACAGGTGGCCATTTCTTGCGTTGCGTGTGGGCATCACGCAATCGAACATGTCAATGCCGTGTAATACACCATACAGTAAATCTTCAGGGGTGCCTACGCCCATGAGGTAACGTGGTTTATCCTCAGGCATCATGGGGGTGATGGATCGAATCATCTCATACATCAAAGGTTTGGGTTCGCCCACAGACAGCCCCCCAATGGCATAACCAGGAAAATCCATATCAGTCAGTATTTCAGTTGATTGACGGCGCAATGGTGTTGAAAATCCACCTTGAATAATGCCAAACAGGGCGCTGGGGTGTGCGCTGTGTTCAATTTGACAGCGTTTTGCCCATCGCATCGAGCGTTCCATCGAGTGTTGTGCTTCGGTTTCTGTGCTGGGGTAGGCTAAGCATTCATCGAAACACATAATAATATCTGCGCCTAGTGCCTGTTGTACCTGTATGGCACGCTCAGGAGAGAGGCTGATCGATCGTCCATCAATGGGTGATGCAAAGGTGACACCAGCTTCATCAATGGTGCGTTTTTCAGCCAAGCTGAACACTTGAAATCCACCGGAATCGGTGAGCATGGGTTGACCCCAGCCGGTGAAGCGATGTAAGCCCCCTTGATCGGCAACAATCTGTTCACCCGGTCGTAACATCATGTGAAAGGTGTTACAGAGCATGATTTCTGTGCCGGTATCGGCCAGTTGAGCGGGCGTCAGTCCTTTCACGGTGCCGTAGGTGCCTACAGCCATAAATGTGGGTGTTTCAACTGTTTTATGTGAGGGAAATTTGAGCTGTCCACAGCGGGCTGGACCGCAGGTGGCGTGGAGGGTATGGTGCATGTAATGAACCTAAAGAAAATATTGGGTCGCAGTTTATATTAAATCATGGGACGCTTGCAAGCTGAATGGATGCAGCCTTCCCTGTGTTGACTGGATTAAAATCACGCGCTGGCATGCTTCATCAGTGCGTATGTTTAGCCTATTGTCTCTGCAGGCATCCTGGTTATATTACAGCTTGTAAGAGCGCCATGATATGAACA
>JAAZZZ010000129.1 GCA_014238985.1 Gammaproteobacteria bacterium | reverse complement strand
CACCCATAATACCCCGATCGCGGCTGCAGTCATTAAACTCACGTGTCGCATATAATAACGGCAGAAAACGCCCACTGATAGCCCTTGATCCTTTTAACAGCATTCAGCCTATCATGAAAAACACTTTAAATGCTATGCAGGATACTACGGAGTGACTTAGGATAATATTTTCAATCACCTTCATGCACCTCAACAATCTAGCTCAGCACTGAGCAATGGGGACTACCGAACTCTTACTGCTTGCGCTGAGTCCTGTCCGAGGGCCGGTCCGGTTACTACATTATCAAGATCCGCACTCAACAAGCCTGGAGCTAAGCCTGATGATGAGGCGGACGCCTCCAGTCTCTTTGGTACACTTGGTAAGGCTGGCTTCTGTGGCGTTCCGCTGAAAGCATAACCTAAACCCATTGCAAGGCCTCCGACACAGCTTAAACCTACAGTTAAAGCAAGGAGCGGGAGCGAACAATGTAATGTGACCCATGGCATCCAGAAAGATGCGCCAACATCTAACGGGCTCAGCACCATTGCTGTAATCAAGGCTACAGTAAACAGTGCCTTAGCCTTTGTGCCTTTCAAGCCGGTCCTACCTTGACCAGCAGACAAACCATACAATACGCTGAACACAATCAAAGCATTCAAGCATAGTAGTGGAGACACCGTAATGCTCGGCGTTATGATCAAAAGACTCGGATTCAAAAGCACAGCACTCACACCCCATGATGCAGCACCCACCGATAACAATATCAAAGCTGTTTTCAGGTATGATCTCCATCCCTTTAGATCTGAATGCACTATTTCTGCTTGCTCCGGACGCTCCACTACCTCTAACTGATTCTGCGACATCGCCATGCTCCGGTTCTGCTTATTCGCCGCTAGTTGTGCGTTTTGAGCCTCTAGCGCTACGATTTTATCCTCTAGTATTGTGATTTTAGCCACCTGATCTACTGCCAATTGCTCGGCTACTGTTTGATTACCTTCTAAAGGCCTGCAGGCCTTCTTCTCCTGTAGAACTGCCCTTTGTCTCTCAAGGCTCGTTTGCATCTGCAGCATTATTTTCGAACGAAATATCCTCCCCTTTTCGCAAGAGGTCTGAAGACCCTTGCAATGCGCGCTCAATTGAGGTCTCTCCTCATGAATCCTCGTGCTGAGTTGCGTCAAAAGCGGCTGCACCCAGGCTAGTTCACCCCCCTTCTCAGTAAGCTGCATCGCATTGAGCCTTAGGCAAACTGATATATACACGACCCAAGCATGATCACTGGCCGCCATAAGGTCTTTTCCCAGCTGCTCACCCGCTTGCTCCCCAACAAGCTCAGTGCCAAAGCATTTTTGATGCAATTTATCAAAGGCGCTTCTGATCATCGTGCGTGATTGTTCTAGACCCTCTGGAGTGGTAAACGGTAGAATTTTTGTATCATCTTCATCAGCAATCACAGATAAAAACGCATCAGAATCAGAATCAGAATCAGAATCAGAATCAGAATCAGAAGCAGAATCAAAATCAGGCACAGGCGCAGACGCAGGCTCAGAATCAAGCGCAGGCGCAGGCGCAGGCTCTTGAGCATTTAAACTAAACAAACAAACAGAAACCGCCTTCTTCGGCAGAAAGTCGAGCTTAACTGAATGCCCTAAAATCAAGCTTTGCGCCAGGCCTTCAAGCTGCGTCTTTGGGGAAACATTAAGGGCTTCAGTGGGCTCAAGCTCAGGCTCAAGCTCAGGCTCAGGCTCAAGCTCAGGCTCAGGCTCAGGATCAAAGCCAAGCTCGGCTCCAAGCGTACCCCCCACTCGTTCATTGTAAACCGCACTTTTCTGCTCCAATGCTTGATTGACCTGCTCTTCCAACAGACGTAATACTTCAGCCAACAAAACTTGATCATTAATAGGTTCGAATGTCACCTCTTGAGTGACGACTGAATCCTCGGCCTCGAAGTTGAAACGACAGTTTGCTTGTAAAAAACCCAACATTGGCTCGGAGCAAAAATGTCCTGAGCTTCCCTGCAATTTTTGATACTCCGCATCATAAGTCTTCAAGTTTTTTGCATAGGTTTTGAAAGACTTGGATAAACCTTCTTGACTTTCCAGCCCTTTTCGTGTGTCGACACGATTTAATCTATCGGCATGAGCGCTCAATGAATTTGCACCACCTACCAGTGCTGAGAGGTAACCTGCAACAATGCCAGCGCCTCGTTTCGTATTCAGTATACCCTTCGCCAAGTCCGCTTCTGTCAATGCTAATAGCCCGCAACCTTCGACATGCTGAGCGTTTCTCTCAGTGTCAGAGAGCACCTCCCATGCCTGCTGCTTAGTCTCCACCTTTGCTAATGCCTCTAACAAGAGATCGAGCACCACAGTAGAGTCTATTTCATCAATCGAATCATACATCTCTTTAGGGATATTGATCCGAAACACGGGTAAAACATCGAAGATTAAGCCAAACAAATCGACCAATAGCGGTTGAAAGGTTGCGCGTGTCAGCAGGGCGGCGGCTGACTCAGACCGATCTTCTGCGAGCACTGCCCGGCACAGATCTACGATATTGCCAACCAAGGCACCCGGATTTTTTGTCCACACATCTTTATCTTCCAAACACTGAAACACCTGATCCATCGGCGCTTTAAGCTTATCCCATGCCTCCGCTTTGGTTCGGTCT
The DNA here is from genome assembly GCA_014238985.1 of Gammaproteobacteria bacterium. Taxonomy (GTDB): domain Bacteria; phylum Pseudomonadota; class Gammaproteobacteria; order Comchoanobacterales; family Comchoanobacteraceae; genus UBA729. Next base: position 60 of record JAAZZZ010000129.1, on the reverse strand, counting down.
TTTTGAGAGGTATCAACAGCCTGTCGAAACGTCTCTGCATATTCATGCGCCACTTTCTTA
>JAAZZZ010000128.1 GCA_014238985.1 Gammaproteobacteria bacterium | reverse complement strand
TATGATACGCGCAGCCTCAGGTGGGAGTGTATTATGACTAGCAACTCACCAAGAGTCAACGCCAAATGAGAATTAATCTCATTTGAGATATAGGAGATACTTTTTATGGTAGATATTATTACAACCAACAACGCGCCCGCAGCGATAGGAAGCTATTCACAAGCTACCAAAAACCATCCGTTTGTTTTTTTATCAGGTCAAATTGGTCTTTGCCCAGGCGACGCTGTGCCTCTCAAATCAAGTTTTGAAGATCAAGTATTACAAATTATCAAAAACTTACAGGCGGTATGTCAAGCCAGCGGCGGGGATTTAACAGATATTGTCAAACTCACCGTATACCTTACAGATATGATTAATTATAAAAAACTCAATGAAATCATGGTTGAAAATTGGCCGCAGCCTTACCCAGCCAGAGCTTTGGTTGCTGTCACCGCCCTTCCAGGTGAGGCTTTGGTTGAATTTGATGGCATTATGTTTTTAAACTAAACAATATTATGAAGAGTCCTTGATTAAGCACCTATATATATGACAAGCCTGCAACAACAACCATTGCATCAATGCCCGGGTATCGGGCCCAAGATTGCTGAATATTGTCACAGCCTGGGTATTCAACATGTTCAAGATGCGTTATTTCATATGCCGCTACGCTATGAAAACAGAACCAGCATTCAAACAATCCGCCAATTGCCACCAGCAGCATGGGGTCTTATTGATATTACCATTATAAAAAGCCATATTGTGTATCAGCCCAAGCGCCGCTTAGTGGTTGAAGCTTATGATGACAGTGGGCATATTCAACTGGTGTTTTTTCATTTCAATCAATTCCAACAACAGCATATGCAAAAAGTGGGGCAACAACTGCATTGCTATGGCCAAATCCGCTTAAGTCGTCAAGGCAAGCAAATGATACACCCTGAATATACGCTTTATTCAACAACACCACCGGCTTTACCCAAACACCTTACGGCGGTTTATCCTACCACCAAAGGTTTAAGCCAACGCATTTTACGTCAGTTGATTAACTTTGGGTTACAACAACTCAAAGATAGCCAAGCATTACCTGATTTTTTACCACAAGATATTATCACTCAACATGGCTTTCCCGCGTTGCATGATGCATTGTGTATCATTCATCAACCTAATGCACAAACCAATATATCGCAATTACTTGAAGGAACTCATCCTGCGCAACAGCGCTTGGCATTAGAAGAGTTGATTGCACATCGACTGCATCTGCAATCATGGCGTGCAACCAAACAACAACACACTGCCGCTATCATCCAAAATTCACAACTAGCTGATCATTTACTACAACAACTGCCATTTCAACCAACCCAAGCTCAGCTACGCATTATGGGTGAGCTGGCTGATGATTTAAAAAAAGGCCAACCTATGCTGCGCCTGGTACAAGGTGATGTTGGTTGTGGTAAAACGCTGTTGGCTATTTATGCCATGTGTTTAACAGCAGCAGAACAATGGCAATGCGCCTTTATGGCGCCAACAGAATTATTAGCAGAACAACATTTTCAGCAATGTTGTGCTTGGCTGGAACCTCTAAAACTCAAAGTGGTGTTTCTCAGCAGCCAGCTTAAAACAGCTCAACGCCGGGAAGCATTACAAGCCATTGCCAATGGTAGTGCCGATATTATTGTTGGAACCCATGCGTTATTTCAAAAAGATGTGCTGTTTGCCAAGCTGGCGCTGGTGATCATTGACGAGCAACATCGCTTTGGAGTGCACCAACGCCTGGCCTTGCGTCATAAAGCAGGCAGCGACCAAGGTTATGCCCCTCATCAATTGATTATGACAGCAACTCCTATTCCACGCACCTTGGCCATGACAGCCTACAATCACTTGGATTGCTCCATTGTCGACGAATTGCCGCCGGGCCGTAAAACAATACAAACCTCATTGCTTTCACAACACAAGCGCGATCAATTAATTGATCGTCTAAAAATACAAATAAGCCAAGGAGCTCAGGTCTACTGGGTATGCCCTCTTATAGAGGAATCTGAAGCACTGATTGCCGAAGCTACCACATTAACAGCAGAGTATCTGCAGCAAGCTCTACCTGATCTATCTATTGGTTTGGTACACGGCAGGCAAAGTGCACAAGAAAAACATCAGGCCATGCAACAATTTAAGCAACAACAATTGCATATTCTAGTTGCCACCACTGTGATTGAAGTCGGGGTGGATGTGCCTAATGCCACTATTATGGTTATTGATAATGCTGAGAGATTAGGCTTAGCGCAATTACATCAATTGCGTGGTCGGGTTGGTCGTGGTGCGGTACAAAGTTATTGCATACTATTATATAAAGAACCTTTGGGACACATTGCACAGCAACGTTTAAAAATCATGCAACAACAGCATGACGGCTTTATCATCGCCCAACACGATCTGCAGATGCGCGGGCCAGGTGATGTGCTAGGAAGTAGGCAAGCAGGGCTGCTACTGTTTCGGATTGCCGACATTATTCGCGATGAAACATTGATACAACTGAGTGACCAAATCATTAAGCAGCTACCAAGCCATTTTAACCACCATCATCAACTGATCCAACGCTGGATAAACACCAATCAACAGCTTTTACAGGCATAATCACAATGTTTCTAAAAGAATAATTAATGATTGAGATACAATAATAGCCAAAAAATAAACAAAAAGGCTATTTTTTACCTAAAAAATATGTACCAAACTACTCAAACAGAATTAATGCTTTTTTAT
>JAAZZZ010000127.1 GCA_014238985.1 Gammaproteobacteria bacterium | reverse complement strand
CCAGCTTTGGCTGACATCAAGACTTGTGTTTTTAAAACATCATATATGATTGGATACCGTTCTTTGCTATCTCTTATTAGAAATAGTATCAACTCACTGCAGTTTATTAAGCGTTGTTTCACCCCGTCAATTTCATCATCTCTCAAAGAGCATTCACCTGGGCACATATTATGAAGATTAGTGTGAGGAGAAGAGGGCCTCTTAGGCGCTTCTGAAAGATAAGATTCCACTAAATCAAGAGAATCTAAATATTGTGTAGAATCACCATCAACATCGATAGGTTTTGTCTTTTCAAAAACGTTCAGTGTACGCCATACCGACTGCAAATCTAAATCAGTACGACCCACCACATCAATCAAAGCAAAGAAATCAGTTAAATTATCAGCACTGTAGCCAAGCATTTCAGCCAGTTCTGTTTTAAATTCAGCATGCAAGGGACATTTCTCATCATCAATATAAAATGCACAATTTTCACGTGTTAAAAATTTTACAGTAAGCTCAACACCTTTAAAAGCAAGCTTTTCTGGCTCTGGCGTTTCATTAGCATCAGTCACCTCAAAACTGTGAAAACCAGCAACACACCTTTTTATGTCAGGATATCGCGCATTAAAAAGAGCTTTGACATTCGAAGCCTCAGCCTCATTGCAAGCAATATACACACGATGAAAAAACATGTGTTCCCCCCCCCCTCTAAAACATTGAAAATGTTCGGCAAGCAAAGCTCCATTCGCTTCTGCCGATTCAACGACAAGCCTTGTAGACTCCATTCCAAGCTTAGATTGGGCAAGATGATAACAAAAACAATCAAAAAGTCAATAGTTTATTGGCTAAAGGGATTTGAGCATGTTGTTTTTCTTCAAAAAACAACTGCTCTTATAGATCTGAAAGTACTGAAAAATCAATCAACTGCTTTTCATCGCTTCAAAGAAAGCTGCATTCGTTTTATGTTGTTTAAAACGGTCAATTAAAAATTCTGTAGAAGCATGATCTTCCATCGTTTGTAAATATTTTCTCAAAACCCATAAGCGCTTAAGCTCTTCTTCAGTGGTGATCAAATCTTCGCGCCGCGTGCCTGAAGCCAACACATTGATGGCTGGAAAAATATGCCGCTGCGCCATGCTGCGCTGCAAATGAATCTCTAGGTTGCCTGTGCCTTTAAACTCTTCATAAATCACATCATCCATCTTGGAGCCCGTGTCGACCAACGCGGAACCAATGATGGTTAAGCTGCCCCCTTCTTCAATATTACGTGCTGCACCAAAAAAGCGCTTGGGCCGATGTAAAGCATTGGCATCAATCCCACCACTGAGCACACGCCCCGAAGAAGGTGTGGCCGTATTATAGGCCCGCGCCAAACGGGTGATGGAATCTAACAAAATCACAACATCTTGGCCCGATTCAACCAAACGCTTGGCTTTTGCAATCACCATTTCTGCCACTTGAATATGTCGGCTGGTGGCTTCATCAAACGTACTGGCCACCACTTCACCTTTAACTGAACGACGCATCTCAGTCACCTCTTCAGGTCGCTCATCAATCAACAGCACGATCAATCTACATTCAGGGTGATTTGCAGTAATGGATTCAGCAATGTTTTGAAGCATCATGGTTTTCCCTGCTTTAGGCTGAGAGACAATCAAACCACGTTGCCCTTTCCCCATCGGCGCCACTAAATCTATAATTCTGGGCGTTATATCATATGTCGAACCATCCCCTCGCTCCAACTTAAGACGCTCATGCGGAAACAATGGGGTTAAATTTTCAAAATCGACACGGCGTTTATTGGGCTTAGCCGGCTGATGATTTAACTTATCAACCTCAAGCATCGCAAAATAACGCTCGCCTTCTCGGGGTGGACGAATTTTACCTTCAACCGAATCCCCTGTTTTAAGATGGTAACGACGAATTTGGCTGGGAGACATATAAATATCACCTGGGCCGGCCAAATATGAATCGACATCTGAGCGCAAAAATCCATAGCCATCTTGCATGGTCTCAAGGACACCATCACCGAACAAATTATTGCCCTGATTGGCCTCTCGTTTTAAAATCGAAAATAAAATATCTTGCTTGCGTCGAGGCACCTGTTCAATGCCCGCTTCAGTGGCAATTTTAACTAAATCAGGCACAGAAAATGCTCTTAATTCCTTTAAACTTTTAACACTCATAATATGATAACTCACTATTCGTTTGTTTTAAAAAACCCCTCTGAAAAACCCGAATGATACCAACACACTCTGCAAGAAAACCCAACACAAGGCTCGTTAAGGAATATTGACTAACAGATACAGGGGTTCGTAAATTGATAAGCTTCGGATGTTTTAGAAACACCAACTTTTAAAGCCACGGTGAATTCTACATGATCGAAATCAAAAACTCAAGCATCTCATCAAATTGATTAAGCTCAAATTCGCGTGTTTGTTGATATTGAAATATCGCTCCATAGCACGTCCTGCTAGCTTAACCAAATGACTGGATAAAATAATCCAGCACCTGAACTCCCGAGTAAAACCAACCAAAATGAGCACTAGGCTTTGATAGAAAATCACAAATGTACTGATCTAAATAATGGTTTATTCTCCAGACAGTGCATCCTGAACAAAGTCAATCAGCTGCTGTTTTGACAACGACCCTACTTTATTGGCAATCAACTGCCCATCACGAAACAGTAATAAGGCAGGAATACCCCTCACGCTGTATTTAACCGCCAACTCTTGATCTTCATCCACATTAATTTTCACAATGCGCGCTGTGTCCGAAAGCACCTCAGCCACTTCTTCCAAAATGGGCGTAATCATTCGACAA
>JAAZZZ010000126.1 GCA_014238985.1 Gammaproteobacteria bacterium | reverse complement strand
CGCTTAAATGGCATCAACAGTGGCAGGCGCTGCTACGAAAGCCTGCTCAATGTAGAACACTATGGATTGTGGGAGGCTGGTTAAGCCTGACCGCTCTATGCGTACTGTTAGCCTCGCATTACCATATTTTTGGTACAGATAAGGTGGGAGATGATGTCTTTTATCAGTGCATTAAAAGCATTCGTACCGGCTTGGTGATCGGCAGTCTCACCACCTTATTCATGTTGCCATTTGCCCTCTTTTTAGGTCTATCTGCAGGTTTTTTTGGCGGCATGATTGATGACATCATTCAAACCATTTACACGACTTTAAGCTCGATACCTGCTGTTTTGCTCATTTCAACGGCCGTTTTAACCTTACAAATTTTCATGAGCATCCATGCAGATTGGTTTCCATCGATCATTGACCGTGCGGACATGCGCCTGCTGGCCCTGTGTATTATTTTAGGGGTGACAGGTTGGACACCCCTGGCGCGTTTATTACGCGCTGAAACCTTCAAGCTGCGCGAAATGGCGTATATTGATGCTGCAAAATTGATGGGCTCAAAACGACGTCATATCCTCTTTAAACATTTACTGCCCAATGTCATGCATTTAGTGCTGATCACCATCGCATTAGATTTCAGCGGGCTTGTACTGGCAGAAGCGGTGTTATCTTATGTGGGTGTGGGGGTTGATCCGACCACATACAGTTGGGGCAATATGATCAATGCAGCACGGCTGGAACTGGCACGAGACCCCATCGTTTGGTGGCCACTGCTCAGTGCCTTCATCTTTATGTTTGCATTGGTTTGGGCTGCAAACGTGTTGGCAGATGCGCTGAGGCTTGCCTTTAACCCACATCAAACAAAGTTCATGCCGCATTGAGCTCACGCGCATCTCATGCTAGGATAGCCCACTTTCAAATTGAACGAGATACAATGCAACGCGCCATGCTTTACAGTAAGTGTCACCGAGCAACCGTCACTGCAGCAGATTTAAACTATGAAGGCTCACTCAGTTTAGACCCTATCCTGATGCAGGCTTGTGGCTGGACCCCACATGAGCACATTCATGTGGTGAATATCAACAATGGGCAGCGTTTTGAAACCTATTTAATTGAAGCAGAGACAGCTGGAACAGGCACATTACAAATCAATGGCGCTGCAGCACGTCTTTGTCAGGTGGGTGATTTGGTCATCATTTTAAGCTATTGCTGGCTGCCTGAAGCTCAAATCCAAACTTGGAAGCCACGGGTGGTGTGTGTGAATGCAAAAAATCAGGTACTGTACCCTTCTATTGTATAGCCCTCTTTGTTTAAAGTATCTCATCACCAAACCGAGACATCTAATTGTTTGATTGCTTTGTAGCATCATCACTTCAACTGGCATTGAGCAGTTTTATTTAATTAATTATCTATATGTGACTGAGTCGTTTGAATTTTTAGATTGCCATCTAAATCAAAAAACAGCATCATTAGGTCATTATTAAATCCTTAATCATAACGGATGTATAAAATGCGTAATAAAAACCCAGACCACTCTAAAAAATCAGATATTTCCAATCTTTTAAAACAAGAGGAAACCGCCTTACAAGCATTAGTATTTCCCTGCGAATCCGCCGCGCCTGCCGGCAGTCTATCCGCTGATAAGCTGGACACACAAAGACGAATCTTCGCGAATTATATGGAAAAAGCAACATATCTGAGTTTGGCTGAATACCTACCATCGCGCGCTGTTCGCAGGCCATCATCTCCTATTACTCCTATTAAATTATTTTCTGCTCAAGATTTAAATGAGGGAAACCCACATCCCATATTATCAGCGCTATGTACATGCTTACCTGGCCTTGCCATTCCATTATTCATAAATAGTGCATATCCAATGCTGCTGAATGCCCCTGCTATGGCTTTGTACGTAACCATAGGTTCAATCTTCTCTATGTATCTTGTCTACAAACTGATTAACATGCTATTGACTCGAAAATCATTTGATTATGCGTTTCATACACAGCTAGATCTATTGATAGAGAATGATAACGCACTACAAATACCAAAAGAATCGCTCAATTATTATTTAGCTCTCTTTAGAGACAAGCTCGCTAACAAAAACGATGGCTGTTCGACGAAAGGCTCAACAAGTTATGCACATCCAAACCATGAGGCCTTAGACACTATAATTACCAAAGTATTCGATGATCCTAGCAAAAACACAGATCCCCCAATTACTTCATTTAGTCAACAATCGCTCCGTGATCGCGGAACTTCAGTTAAAATAACAAGTCAAAATGCAACCTCCCAAGCTAGTGATTTGAACACTTACGCTTCCAACCGTCAGGTTTGGATAGAGCATGCTGCAAACACAGTACCGCCTGTCATTCGACCACAGCAGAACTCGAAGCAAATGAACTCTAATGCCTCTACAAACACATGGATCTAATGTCGAATTAAGATTCTGTTTTTTTTAAACATCATTGCTGACTCACTCATTTTATGTTCGATGTGAAACGTTTGAGCAGGTAAGGCATGTTAACCTACACTAACATCATCTTGCTAGAGAGACCTTTTCAGCTATTTAAGCACAACTTCATCACGGTTTAAATGATTCGACCCTATAAAACAAGCCCTTGACAAATTTCAGAAAGTTCATGAAGATGTCTCGTATGCTGGCGTAGCTCAGTTGGTAGAGCAACTGATTTGTAATCAGTAGGTCGTAGGTTCGACTCCTATAGGGGGCTCAAAAAAAACCTTTCAAATTTAAATTTGAAAGGTTTTTTTGCTTTTAGCTAATAAAGACTTTTTTAGATATCCTTAGATCTGATCAATTATCTAATC
>JAAZZZ010000125.1 GCA_014238985.1 Gammaproteobacteria bacterium | reverse complement strand
TCGTTTGGTGCAAGGGTTAAGTTTGATTTCAAAGATTTCTGGAGTGCGTGTGTTGGCCTGTTCTCGCGTATATCGAAGTCAGCCCATGGGGCCGAAGCAGCCTGACTTCCTGAATGCAGTCTGTCGTCTCGTTGTCGAGCGATGTCCCTATGAATTATTAAGTGCATTGCAAGTGATTGAATATCAGCAGGGGCGGTTATTGACACGGGTGCATTGGGGCCCAAGGCCCTTAGACCTTGATATTTTATGGTGGCAAGGTTGTGTGATGCAGTCAAACAGATTAACCTTGCCGCATCCAGGATGTTGGCAACGTTTGTTTGTCTTGTTTCCATGGTTAGAAGTGTGTCAACATGATCCTGAATTGAAGCAGCGAGTACGCGCGTGTACTGCGTTTTCAAATTCAAATCTTTTGGGTCCTGGGCGTTTTATTTCAGGATGGTTGCAGTAATTTAAGGCAGATGAAGGGCCCTCATGGAACAGGCAATTTTTTCAGGTCGATTTGACCCTATGACATTAGGACATCTGGATATTATAGAGCGTGCCGCAGCGCACGTGTCTCGATTGATTGTAGCGGTGGTGTCAGATGAATGTGCGCCTACCACCATGGAGGCAAAGATGCGTATTGCAGGTGTAGAAGCTGCATGTCAGCATATACCCCATGTTGTGGTCCAAGGATTCTCAGGATTATTGGTAAAGTTCGCATCTGAACTGGACATCAAGACAATCATTCGTGGGCTGCGCAGCAGCGATGATTTTCAATATGAATATCGTATGGCGATGATGAATCAATCGATGGCGCCGGGCTTAGAGACGTTATTTTTGATGTCTTCCCCAGCGGTGGCAACGATTTCATCGACGTTGGTTCGCCAGATTTTAATGCGAGGCGGCGATGTTGGTTCTTTTATACCGAGTGCAGTGTGTAAATATGTAGAGGCCTATCAGTGGCGTTGATGATTACAGATGCCTGTATTAACTGTGATGTTTGTGAGCCAGAATGCCCAAATGATGCGATCAGTATGGGGGTGGAGATTTATGAAATTGATCCTTCGCGGTGTACAGAGTGTATTGGGCATACGAATGAGCCGCAATGCAAGGAAGTGTGTCCAGTTGATTGCATTCCTTTGAATCCGCTTTATAAGGAAAATCATGCGGATTTGTTGGCAAAATATCACCGATTGACTGATGTGTAGTGGTTGTACAGAATGGCCTATAAATCTAGACAACAGTCTCGTTTTTATGTATAATATTGGCTGATTATTAATCGGGAGAGTTGTCTCATGTGGATGGGCATACTTAATTGGTCTGCAGGATCGTTATTTTGGACCACAATTGTATTCACTCAAATGACGATTGCTTCGGTGACGTTGTATTTACATCGTTCCCAGGCACATAGTGCGGTGAAGTTTCACCCTGTTCTGAATCATATGTTTCGTTTTTGGTTATGGTTTACCACAGGTATGGTGACTCGAGAATGGGTGGCGGTACACCGTGCTCATCATACGTATAGTGATCAAGAAAAAGATCCACACAGTCCTAAGGTTTACGGCATTAAAGAAATTTTCTTCAAAGGTCTTTCGTATTATCGAAAAGCAAGCAACGATGTTGCGCTGGTTGAACAATTTGGGCATGGGACGCCTGATGATTGGGTTGAGCGTAACTTATATTCAAAATATACTTCGTCAGGTTATTTATCAATGTTGTTGATTGAATTGGTCTTATTTGGGTGGCCTGCATTGCTAATTTGGGGTATCCAATTACTTTGGATTCCGCTTTGGGCTGCTGGCGTGATCAATGGTATTGCGCATTGGTGGGGGTATCGTAATTTTGAGACGCGAGATACAGCCCGGAATATTATTCCATGGGCGATATGGATTGGTGGAGAAGAGCTGCATAATAATCACCATGCCTTTGGTGGATCGGCTAAGTTTTCAGTTAAGCCTTGGGAGTTTGATATTGGTTGGTTTTATATCTGTATTTTGTCGAAATTAGGTTTAGCGCATGTGCGGCAAACAGTGCCAGACATGCCGGAATCTACGGATTTAGTTGAATTGACACGGCCTGAATTGATTCATTCTTTATTAAAGGCTCGTTGGAGTTTTATGAGTCGATATATGAAAAAAGTGATCGAACCAGTATTTTTTGACGAACAGCGTCAGAGTAAAGCACAAGGTACAGGACCTTTACCGTTGCGCTGTATTGCACTCATTCGAGATCGCGTGGTGATTTCTGAGCATAAACAGAAAATGCTTGAGCATGTGTTGGCTGAATATGCCAATCTCAGTGTGGTGTATAACTTTAAGCAGCGTTTGGTGTCAATTTGTCACCGCGATCATCGGACAGTCGATTTTGTTGATGATTTATTGCTCTGGTGTGATGATGCTCAAGAGACGGGCATTAAAGCGCTCGAATCGTTTTCCAGTTGGTTAAGAACCTATTTGCCTCAGGTGGCTTCTACCACCACCCATTAACTGCTGAAGATATGTTGTTATATCCTCTTGATTTAACTGTGTGAATTTAGAAGTTTTCTTCTATGAAGCTTATTTCTTTTTCTTAGTGATTTTTGTTTGTTTGAATTCGACTGTTTTTCGAATCTTCCAATCGTATTTGCGTTGAGGCTTGAGTTTGCCGCTTTCAAGGTTTTTGGGGTTGATTTCTGTCGTATAAAATACGCCGGTTCCAGCGGTTGATTCTAAACGGATCAGGATTCTGTTTTTACTGGCCATGTTTAATCCTCCTGGCTGTTAATGCGCGCGATGACAGCATCAATGCCTAACTTATCAATGATTCTGAGCCCCTTTGCTGAAACATTGAGTTTAACC
>JAAZZZ010000124.1 GCA_014238985.1 Gammaproteobacteria bacterium | reverse complement strand
TACCTAAATCTTAGTGACAAACAAATGAAGTCAGCCACCGAGATCGGTGACCTGATTCAAAAGACCCGTACTTTCAACGGCGCAACCGTTCCGAACGTCGGTGGTGTGGCCCAGGAGACTTTAGTAGATGACACATTAACAACTATCCGTGCAAGTGTGGGTCAATCATGGAACGTTTCATGTTTAGTCATTGATAATCAAGACGTTGCCGACTCCGACTTCATTCTTGAACTATATGACGCCACAAACGCAAATGTGTTACCTGTTTATTCTGGCACTATCGCAGCCGGCACGAAAAAACAGTGGGGGTTAGTGTCGGATGCTACCGGTTCATTCCCTGCCTTGAATCTTCAATTAACAAACAATCTATACTTTCAATTCTCACAATTTGGAGCCTCACCGGTTGTTGTGTCGGCTTCTTACACTATGGACGTGATTTAATGCCCAGGATGACAAAAGCACAAGCAAAGAAGAGATTGAATGAAGCCAAAGCCAAAGTGAAAGCCGTTTATGTGGCTTCCTGGACCGGTCACGCCCCATGGAGTGAACCTATCAGCACTAAGGACATGGACTCCATTGAAAGGATAATCAACAAATGTTTGAAGCGGATGGGATAAATTAAGATGCCACGCAAAGCACCAAACCTTGAGGGCGGCGTCATTGAACATCGCCTAACATTGGGTGACCTTGAAAGAACTATGCTCAAGCCTTATGCTGACAATATCCTATCTCAACAAAAGGCTGAAAATATTCAAAGATGGATTAAGACGGGGGCGATGGTCGGTGGTATTGGTGTTGCATACATGGGCGTTCGTTTAATCTCAAATACATGGGCTTCAATAAATGAAATATTAGAACCGGTTAAGATTTGGACGGGAAAAGAAATGCACACTTACACGTCACCGGATGGGAAAACAAGTTTCACAAGGAAAAACAGCGCAGCCGGCATCCCAGTTTTAGGGGGATTCGTTTCAGGAATGTATGCCGTAAGCGATGAAATACGTGACCGTATTGGTGGTGGATGGACTTAAAAAATGCCGTGGGAATAGTCCAATATTGAAGTTTGTTCTTTATTCCATAGTGACATGATAACATCATTACGATTGCCACCAAAACACGTCACCCACATTTCCTTCAATACTAATGAAGAGTGAGGGCGATTTGAATTATAACCCAATTTTAAGAATTTACCGTTTACCTTTAGAATCCTGGCGCATTCAAAATATACTTTTGATAAATATCCCCCTTGTGTGTAAATATTTTCCAACCCACACTCGTAACGCCGCTCCGCTTGAATAGGGGAGAAGGGGGGGTCAAAAAGCACGAGATCAAAATATTCTGAAGGATATCCTTTAAGAAATTCTAAGGCGTCTAGGTGATGTTTGGCTTTTGTATTTTCATTCATATCATTAGTGTGAGGGTCGGCCCATTCACAGTTACGGGCAAAGGGGTCACATATTGTTATTGGTTTGAATAAACCATTTGTTGCCTTTGATAATCCCATCTTAAAATATTTTGACTTGTGCGTATCTAAACCGTCACAAGAGGCCCCTATTATTCTTGTAATAGGTATCAATTCAAACCCTCTGCGAACTTATGAATCTCCACACACTTGAAGCACTCTTCAATAGGTGTGTCGCATATTCGGTAAAGTGTGTTTTTTTCATCAGCATCTGAGGTTGTGAAATGAATCGCCTCGCAAACCGGACACCTGAAAATAAGAGAATAGTTTTTCATTCAATCACCGCCATTCTTTTCATCCTCCTTCAATTGTTCTTCTTGAATCAATTCCAAATGCCACTCGCACGGACCCAGATCGTCAAGCCATGTAGTAAAGTCACACATACCACATGAATACAAATAACAGCAAGGGGCTAAACCTGCGCCACAACATTCATCCTCGCTAAGGCCAAAGAATGCACAAACGCAAGCACCACATTGAACGCAACTCATTCAATCACCTTCAAACATGAACGGGCTTGAGGAATCCCGTTTTCCCATAGCGTGGCGTCACATATCAAAGCCACATCAGACCCCATAGGGCCATAATCAACATATCTCATCCGTAAAGGTGAACCGCACCATTCACAACTCATTCAATCACCCTAAATTCATTATGCAATATTTCATTGAACCGATTGGGGTCACATTCAAGCAAATGAAGGCCGATATGAGCGCCCTTCAAAACGTCACTCATCCCCTCATCCTTTCGATAACGATACACTTCTCTTTTGCATCGCCCGCATATACGTTTTACAACTGTCCTACTTGTTACCCTCTTCTTGCGTGTACTCATCAAACCACCTCAGCCGGTTCACCACATAATGGGCATAAAACATAGTCTTCTTTGAATCGGACATCACAACATCGCCAAAGGGTTGAAACCTGCGTTCCGCTCTGTTGGCGCTCCATATCCGCCGCAATCAAACCGTTGATATAATGGCTTTTTTTGGCAACCTTTGACTCAAGATAATTCAAACACGCAAGGTCAATTGTGATTGAAAGGGCCGCTTTGCTTGGCATATTTAGAGCCAAAAGGCTTCAGCATATAAATCATACTATGATGACAAAAAGAAGGGTCGCAGTTACGACCGTAGGGGTGTAATCCACGCAAGCCAATGGCGTTCCGACGGTCGGCAGTGTGTCGCCGTGCCGTTTATTGGCTATAAAACGTCACATCCAGTCACCTAAAGGAAGATAAGGGGGTTGAGGGACGGGTGGAGTATGTTTGAGGTTATTTTGGGCGCATGTATGTTTGTTTTATTGGGAATTGAGGCTTATATTTTGTATTTGATGAAGAGTTCAACGGCCGACCTGGGGTCACTTGAACATTTA
>JAAZZZ010000123.1 GCA_014238985.1 Gammaproteobacteria bacterium | reverse complement strand
TTTAATTTCTGCCTCAGTGGCTAATCCAGTAGACATAATGATAGGCTTACCTGTTTTTGCAACTTTCCGAATCAAAGGCAGGTGCGTTAATTCAAACGATGCAATTTTATAAGCTGGCACATTCAAAGCCTCTAAAAAGTCCACTGCAGTATGATCAAAAGGCGATGAAAATACTTCTAGCCCCAAAGACTGTGCATGTTCCATGATCGGCGCATGCCAATCCCATGGCGTATGAGCCTCAGCATATAAATCATATAATCGCCGCCCATGCCATAAACTTTGAGGGTTATCAATCATAAAATCTGAAGTGGAAGCATCCAGTGTAATGGTGTCTGCCGTGTAGGTTTGTAACTTGATCGCATGCGCTCCGGATTTCGCCACTGCATCGACAATAGCCAATGCGTTCTTTAAAGATTGTCGATGATTGCCACTCATTTCTGCAATGATAAAAGGCGGTTGTGTCTCTCCCACCAGCACTGAACCAATCTGTAGTGAATTCATTTTACCAAAACCTTTTCATACTCTAAATCAGATAAATGCTCATACCCATCTTTCTTAAATATCACCTGTGATGCAACATTATGTTCCAAAATAATGGCCCTCAAACGTTGAATCTGAGCATACTGCTGTTTCAACCAATACTCTCCATGAAATAACATAGCACTGCCATAACCACGACCACAGAATTGCTCAGACAGTGCGATTGAAACCTCAGCAACCTTATCATTGATATCATACCGCAGTATACCCACATTTACTTTAAGATCTTGATCCATAACAATCAGTATGACACGGTTTGGATTCATTAAAGCTTGATCAAACCACTGGTGATGTGTTTCCCAGCTAATGGTCGATTGCTGTTGACTATTGAGCCTCACAGATGCTTGGTTTCTCACCTGCCAAACCCAACGCGCATCTTGCGTTGTTGCAAGATGTAATCCCACATTTGGTGATAGTATGGCTGCAGCCGCTTTCGCACTTCCAAATACACTGCATATCGACAAACTACACAATGATAAATGCTTTCGTCTTTCAAAATCTCGAATCAAATCTTGAAGCATTTCACGCAACTGTACCGGCGTGCTCTTACGTGAAATGAGGTAAATCATGCCTGCTTTTACACAAGCCGATACACCTTGTTTTTGATTGTCTGAAATGGCACATACCATACTGGGTAACCCCAGTGCACCACGCTCCCAAAGCGCACCACCCCCTGAGCCAATCGCCAAATCTGATGCTGCCATCAAATCAGCGATATTAGAGATATCTACATGTAAATGTATGTGTGGCAACGTTGTAATGTGCTTTTGAATGCCAATGAGATCGTGGTGTGTACCGCCAATCACAACATTCACCTCTAAATCATGAAAAACCTCACTTTCAAGCGCCTTCAAGGCCCATCTTGTATCATGATTCAAGTCAGCCCCACCTGTCATAAAAAGCAAAATGCGTTGTACTGCTCCAACTTTTAGCAATAATTCTTTAGATTTAAGCGCTTCATATGCTTTGATAAATTCATTTCGCAGCAAAGCAAATTTCGGGCCTAATAACACCTGGCACTTTTCAGGCACATATTCAGCATAGACCGATTGTTGTGACGCCCCCAGTCGATGTTGATCCAGCAGCACATCACACTCATGTTTTCGATCGGCTAAATCATCTAAAACAATCATACGCTGCGTATAGGGTTTCAATTTTCGCTCCCAAGCCGCATCAATCGCGTAATGATCTACCACAAGATAGTCGACAGCATCAGGCAGTACTTGAATGGTTTGCATGGCATCGTTCATCTGTGTTGTTTCAAGCCAATCTGAATGCCTACAACTTGAGTCACTTTCTTCGATGAGGGGCTTGGGCAACACTGAGACCTCAAAACCTTCAGATTGAATCATCTCAATACGGTTGCCCACTAGATTTCGGCATATGAATTGCACCTGATGTCCATACTGCCGAAATACCTTGGCCAAAGTTAAACAGCGCATAACATGCCCTGTCGCAATGCGAATAGAAGCATCGGCACGCATCACAACTTGGCTCATATCAGATCCCCTGATATTAAAATTATTACGAAAAAACAAGATCCTTTCGCTTTAGAACTACATCAACAATGTAAGTCGAAATTAATCGTAGGTTTTCTTTTGAATCAAATGTTTGAAGTTGTTCAACATATGCAAGATCAATAATCCCTTTCGGTATGTACGTAATGAAACGCCATACTGTGCGCTCTAATGCATCATGGTCAATCACATTGTGCCGTATCTGGTCAAAAGATAACTTAAATGAAAAGGGAAATACGCCTGGAAAACTGTTGTACCAAACTGACCCGAATGTCACCACATTCTTGCCTTTACAAATAGATTCCCAACCCACTGTACCTGATACTGTGGCAGTAAACACTGCATGATTTAGTAACTGATTTGTATCGGTGTATGAAGGCACAATGACTACCTGCTTGATTCGACATAATCGATGGAAAAACAACGCATGGCGCATAAAACTCTGCTGTTTCGGATTTTCTTTAACATAAATTTTACATGATTCAGGTAAAATTTTTGATAAATGCTCAATCGCTAAGGCTTGATCTACATACATACCGCCTAAAGCTGATGTACTGGCTTCTGGCTGCAATTGTAATGGAAAATAGACATAGTGTTGAGACCAATCTATTTCTTGCCTTTCAAATCTAATAATATCCAAAAAATAATTTAAATTTCTTCTTAAAAAATAATGTGAAAAAGGATCCCGCCAACTTGGAAAGCGTTGTTTAATAGATCTCAATTGTTTCAGAAAAATCTTTAATTACATTAGCCATTACCTTACTAAAATGTTCTGCTTTGGTTTCATTTATAGACCAACAATATATTATATCATT
>JAAZZZ010000122.1 GCA_014238985.1 Gammaproteobacteria bacterium | reverse complement strand
ATGTGCTCAACAATTTCAGCATAAGCTGTAAAAACATCACTGTGCATTACACTGTCAGGTATGATACGCAATGCTGCTAAAAAAGGCTCGCGCACAGAAGCTGATAGCATTGTATGATAGCCAGAGGCTGTTGTGTAAAGTGCCATAGCATCCATCTCTGAATGCTTTTCTTGGCATTGCTGATCAAACTGTTTAGCAACGACTGTCATATGCATTAAACAGTCCCCTGGGCTTAAAGCTAAAAGCTTGAGCACATCTTCGCTCAAGTAGGCTGACATATAATCAGCATCTCTGATCCATGACCTTGAAGATGCAAACTCAAAAATCAACTGTAAAGATAAAGACGCTCCCGGTTGTTGCGCATGCGTTTGGGCCGCTGATACGATTGCCGTGCACACTGCTGGCGCTACAGGAAGCATCGCTCTAAACATGCGTGCTGTTGCTCTCAATTTCAAGGTAGAGGCCTGTCCGCCTTTAACAACAATCCTGTCTAATAAAGTTGTATTGCCCATAACAGCGTTGACTGCATCAGATACGCCTTGAAGGCTTATCTCGCTACTTTCAGAAATTTCTAGGAACGACTGTGTATCAGTCAAAAGGTCTCCCATGCAAGAACAGGTCGACGCAGGTAAAGCTTTTATAAAGCCTGCTGTTTCTTTTGAAATGGGAGCGGGCAATGTCTCTAAAACGCGGGTTTGCTTGTCTCTTAGCCTCATAAAATATTCATTCTAAATGAATGATGCAGTTATTTTACACCAAAAATCAAAAAATTGAACAAAAAAACGCGATTAACGCACTTTTCCAACCTCGATGATCTTCATGGCATTGGCACCACCGCTTTGCCCAAGATGGTCTCCTTTCGTCAGAATCACAAGATCACCCGATTCAACCCAACCTTGTGCTTCCAATGCTTGAATCACAGAGCGATTCACCTGCGCATGTTCTAAAGTCATCACATCAAAATACACGGGATGTACGCCTCGATATAACGCCAACCAACCCAAGGTATGCGCATGTCGACTGAGCGCACAAATCGGAATCAGTGTTTGAATGCTCGACATCCATAAAGGCGTGCGCCCTGATTCAGTGAGTGCCACAATCGCTTTAATATCCAAGCGATTTGCAGTAAAAATCGTAGCAATTGCAACTGCTTCATCCACACGAGATAAGGTTTTTTCCATCAATATTTTAGAACGCGCTGGTTGATGCTGCTCAACCCCTAAACACGCACGCACCATCGCTTCAACCGCCTCAACAGGATGCTCTCCAGCGGCCGTTTCAGCAGATAACATCACCGCATCTGCACCGTCTAACACGGCATTGGCCACGTCGGATACTTCTGCACGTGTGGGTGTCGGTTGATGAATCATCGACTCCATCATTTGTGTGGCAACAATCACCGGTTTAGCAGCAGTTTTAGCCTGGCTGATCAGCTGTTTTTGCAAAGCAGGCACTTCAGCATCTCCAACCTCAACAGCTAAATCACCCCGCGCCACCATCAAACCATCAGCCACGGCTAAAATGGTTTCAATATGCTCAACCGCTTCGACGCGCTCAATTTTAGCAATCACATGCACTTGCGCTTTTTCAGACGCAATCAACTGCTTCGCATCGACAATATCATCCGCATGTTTAACAAACGATAAAGCAATGTATTCAACACCCATGGCACACGCTGCAACTAAATCTGAACGGTCTTTATCGGTTAAAGCACCTGCAGACAATCCACCACCCACTAAATTTAAACCTTGATGGTCTTTAAGCACACCACCCATCTGCACACGCGTTTGAATGGCATGCGCTGTCACATCCACAATCTCTAAAACGATCTTACCATCTGACAAACACAACTGCTGACCCGTTTTCACCTGATGAATTAACTCGGGATAATCTAAATTGACACGCTGCACATCCCCACCTGACATAGGGCACTGTGTGTCTAAAGAAAAGATTTGATCACTTTGAAGCTCGACCTCTCCAGATGTAAAAGCGCCTATGCGAATTTTAGGCCCTTGCAAATCTGCCAAAATCCCTACAATACGCCCCTGTGCTTTGGCACAGGCCCGCACGGCTGTAACACGCGCTTGATGTGTGGCCACATCTCCATGTGAAAAATTCAAGCGCACCACATCAACCCCCGCTTCAATCAACGGCTCTAAAACATCTGGCGCATCGGTTGCAGGCCCGAGTGTCGCTACAATCTTCGTACGTTTATGCATGGCTACATCCTTATGTTAAATCTGTACTGATCGGCAAGTGTCCTGCCAATGCCGCTAAAAATGCGCCACCCCCGGTGCTGATCCAATCGATCTGATTCAAACCGTCCGGCATCAATTGGTTTAAACACGCCACTGTATCGCCTCCACCCAGCACTGTAAAGCCTGTAGCCTCTACCATGGCGCATGCCACAGCTTTTGAGCCTGACGCAAAGTCAGCCTGTTCATACACCCCCATCGGCCCACTCCAAATCACGGTGCGTGCAGCCAAAATATGGTTTCGATAGCACGCCTGCGTTTGAGGCCCTAAATCAAATATAACATCTGCAGATTCACACTGCTCGATGGACTTGACGGATCCAGAACCCATTGTGGCATCTTCAGGCAAACAAATCGTCACGTTTTGAGCGGATACGGCCTTTAAAAGCGCTTCTGCTGCAACAAGGTACTGCGCATCAACCAAAGATTGGCCCACCTCAGCCCCTGAGGCCTTCAATAAAGTGTTGGCAACACCCCCACCCACAAGCACATGATCAATCTGAGGCAATAAGGCTTCAATCATCGGCAATTTAGATTCAATTTTTGCACCACCCACCACCAAGACTGTCGGTCGATCATTGCCTGAACGCACCCGTTCAATCGCCTGACACTCTTTCGCCATCAACACACCCAAACACACAACAGACATCTGTGC
>JAAZZZ010000121.1:2713-2932 GCA_014238985.1 Gammaproteobacteria bacterium | reverse complement strand
CCATGAATCATCAATAACGGCAACACCGCCATAAACCCAAAAACACGTAGTGCAAATATCCCCGTAATGGCTGTAACAGCTGTCCAGATTGAACCTGTTTTAATCAGGCGTTTTTCGTCACAAACCTCAGAAACGTCAACCTCCATACAACCCTTTAAATTAAAAGCATTCATGCGATGGTACGCAATTCATGCGCCAACATCAATCCTATTTGTAATC
>JAAZZZ010000121.1:0-2703 GCA_014238985.1 Gammaproteobacteria bacterium | reverse complement strand
CACCGTACCTTATAATTCAGCATTGATCCTTCGCTAAAAATGTACGACAGGCCTATTAAAACCATAAAGAATTTTCTGAGGCTCTTTAATATGCCACTTTCAAACATAAGAAATAACTTCTTACTTCAGCTGACACTATGGGGTATAGGCCTGGCTGCGATCATCAAATATGCTTACTTTGATATGCCACAATGGCTGTTCACGTGGCTCAGTGTAGTGCTGCCAGCTCATCTGCCTATCTTCATCACGACATTATTGGATAATATCTTGTATTACCTCCCTTTTGTCATCTGTGTTTATGCTGTCATGTGTTGCATCATATACCCCCTATTAAAGCAAGATAGTTTTTCGTCGCTCATTTTTGATCCTAGCAAGATTGACCAGGAGCAACAACAGCCTTCAAATCACACAACCATGTGGGCATGGCTCTTAGGTTTCTTAGGCGGCATCATTAACCGCTGCGCCCAATGGCGATGGTTTTATTTCTTAACAGCCGGCTCTGTATATGCTTCCACGATCGCACTTTCATTTCTATTGTGTTCGATTGTATTCCACCTCCACTGGGCTTTAAGTGCGATGATTTTATCAACTCCCTTTGTGTATATTCAATTTGCGACAGCAATCCTACTGTCTACGCCTTTTCAATGCTTTACAGAGGAACTGGTCTTTCGAGGTTACCTGCTTAGAATGAGTGAGCGCTTGTGTAGGCTATTCCCATTGAATAAAAGTGACACTGCATGCTTTAAACGTGTGGCCAAAATCGTACTGATACTGACGACCAATACACTACTTTTTACACTTGTACACCAAAACTTCATTAGTATCGAAGGTTTTTTGCCTGTCCTGCTCATACAAGGCATGTTTGGTTTGCTTGCAACCTACATCACACTCAGAACAGGTGGCATTGAAGCTTCAACAGGGATGCATTGTGCAAATAATGTGATTTTCTGGTTAATACCCGCTACATTCAGTATCACTGCGCCAATCACTTTTGAGTTTGACCTTGCGACAACGGTCATGATGACACTGTTCACAATCTCCGTGTCCTTAATCATCATGGAGCTTATTTTGGCCCAGCGCAAAGATACAGCTATCATCATGCGCACATCTCCCCCGCCAACAGAGAGCCAAACATTGAAGGCAGATGGACCTACCATAGCAGGCAGAGATTCGCTTAGAGCAAATGCGCCCTCCCCAGTGCGCGACACCTTCCCCACACTTACTCGGTGAAGATCGCCTTAACATTCAAAAACTCATAACACCCTAAACGCCCTAACTCACGCCCGTACCCAGAACGTTTAACACCCCCAAATGGCACCTCAAAATAAGAATGAACCGCCTGATTCACACCACAGCTGCCCACTTTTAATGCAGGGACAATCTGTTGCATCACACGCGCCGTATCTCGACTGAATACCGCTGCAGTCAATCCAAAGCATGTATCATTTGCAATGCGAATTGCCGCTTGCTCATCTTGCGCTTCCAAACAACAGATCACAGGACCGAACAATTCCTCATGGTATGCAGGCATACCCAGCTTCACATCGGTTAAGAGGGTTACAGGATAGAAAAACCCAGGCCCTTCAGGCAGCTGCCCTCCCATTAAACATCTCGCGCCTTGAGCCACACTGGATTGAACCTGTTGATGCAAGTGCGCTCTTAAATCTGATCGCGCCAATGGCCCTAATTGAGTGGTATGCGCCATAGGATCGCCCATCTGATATGCTGCACTTAAATGCTGCACACAAGCCATAAATGCCTTTAAAACCTTTGCATGAACAATGAAACGTTTGGCTGCGATACACACCTGCCCTGCATTCATTAGACGCGCTTGAACACACACCTGGGCTGCATGCTCAATGTCTGCATCTTCAAGCACTAAATAAGGATCTGATCCACCTAATTCTAAAACCGTTTTTTTAATTGCAGCACCCGCTGATGCGGCAACTGCAGCGCCTGCTTTTTGCGACCCGGTTAACGTAACACCTTCTATCTTAGGATGCGCAATGATGCGATGTGCTTCGGCGTCGCTGATCCTCAAGCATTGAAATAACCCTTTTGGAAAACCTGCAGAATTGACTAAAGATTCCAGTTGCTCAGCAGTGCCTTGTGTACACGCTGCAGGGCTTAACAACAAAGCATTCCCAACCAATAACGTAGGCACTAAGCATCGCATAATCTGCCATAATGGAAAATTCCAAGGCATGATCGCAAAAATCACGCCGACAGGCTCAAAGCACTGTATCGCTTTTGTTTGATCGTTTAACTGAATTTCAGTGGGTTGCAACCATGTCTGTACATGCTGAGCAAAAAACTGACAACACTCTATGCATTTATCAACTTCAGCTAAAGCTTGTGTGTACGGCTTACCCATCTCCAGTGTGATTTGAGATGCCAAAGGCTCACGGTGCGTGGTCAATTCAACGGCCAACCGTTGCATGCACTGTTCACGCACAGCCCAATCATTGACAGCCCAAGCCTCTGCAGCACAAGCGCTTTCATCAATACAGGCATCAACCTCAGCTTCACTTTGAAATGCATATCGCTGCAAAATCTTCTCATTTGCTGGATTCATCGTCTCAAACATTGAATGGCCTTATTTCAACATATCTAAGAAAACACATATAATAGACGATTCGAATGAATCCAACACATATGCAATCAGATCATATCATGCTGATCACCCCTTAGACTTTGTGAACA
>JAAZZZ010000120.1 GCA_014238985.1 Gammaproteobacteria bacterium | reverse complement strand
CCAGCTGAAGCATTTGTCCACAGAAGGCCTTGCACTGTTACAAGGTGTGCAATCGGTGTCATCAACATTGAGCTTAATAATACCAATGCAGCAAACTCCCATGTACAGAAAGCATGCTTTAAACAATACTGAAAACCTTTCTCACGATACGATTTCTTACATAGGTACAGCATACATCCGAACAGCCTCACGAAAGACACCAGCACACAAGTGAGCATTGAGGAAATGATCAACCAAACTACCTTACAGGCCTTGATCATACCTGCTACGCACTGTTGTCGCCTTATCCAAAGGGCTCGAATCAGTTGCCATGAAAACAACAACACCGATAACACTAGGGGAACTACAGCAACAACAGGTATGCTCTGTAGGGCCAAGCTCATCACATGAACAATACCTGAATATTGAGACAATAAGGCAATGGCCTTCTGAACCAATACACCACATGTAGGCACATTCGAAACAAGAACAGCCACAAACCCATTTAAAAACAAGAAGCTAGATTTCATCAAATGACGCCTTGCGAGCCGCAAGATTGGCCGTAAAACGCTTATGATCACTGAAAGAACGGGAATAAACATAACAGCACTGAATAACCCTACAGCAACAATACCTAAATACGGCAATAAAAAGGGCCAAGGCACAAATAAAGCACACATCAAAGTCACACTCAGAATACCAAGCATCATTTTCAACAAAGCCGGGTGTTTGCGCATATTAGCAAACATGGGCCGTTTCCCATCCTTAATGGCTTGTAGGTTAGGGCATATCGTCCCTTGATCTTCACGCCATGCACGAAAATCTTCAAAAAGCCCCATCCTACCCTCTATGCGTGCAAAAGATTTTTCATACAAATGAGCATAGACCACAGCACGTCCTGCATGGGCGGGCTCATACGATGCGCTTTCATCAACACAATGGGTTTTTGAAGACTCAGAATCTTGAAAAGAGGCAATATCTTTAAAAAGCTGATTGAAATCAGCTCGAGCACTTTTAATCAAAAGGTCATATGTGCTCTGCTTCAAATCAAAGCGGCCTCGAAAACGTATTATTTCTTCTTCTAAAAATGCAACTAAAATAAGAATCTGTTCTTCTATTAATCTCGAATCAATTTCAGCAGTGCATGGTGTGCTTAAAAAAGCGCGGAACATCTCTTGAGCATGCTTTTTCTTTTCAGTAGCGTGATTCTCAAATGCTACATGCCAGGCTTGATCAAATGGCTCTATACAACCGGGATTGGAGATTATCTTTTGTCTATCTCGCTTCATACCCGCCTGGAAGTATTCAATACTAAAGGAATCAAATACCCTCTGAACAACGCGATTGACCTGGTCATGTCTCCAACGTGCCACTTGAAGCCGGGTCAACTCTGCTTGCAAGCTATAACTACCAAGCATCATAGGGGCATCTGTGCTGTATCGGCTGAAATCTTGCATCACTTGACTAAGATTCAGAATCACTTGTGTTGTACCAGGGCGCATCCCATTAAAGTATCGACGACCTGTTCGGCCTTTTGCTTGTTCCTGATTGCTGTATGATAATAGATCAACAATCATAACATCCCTATAGGCTGCATCGGTATCTTCCCCACGCCCCCCATCAACAATATTACAAATAAGACCTTTGCCCGGCTGACTGGTTTCTTTAAAACGCTTGAGCTTAAGCACTTCCTCAGTATCATGCGTGGTATATTGTACATCCACCTGATGTGCTTGAAGCCAATCAGAGATCTTTGTGATCTGAGTATCATCTTCACAAATAATACGAAAAGAATGGCCTTGATCCACAGAACGTCGAACAGCATATAAAATGTACTGAAGGTGCTGATCCTCATCTTTAGCACCCCAAGGCAACCTATCCTCACGGCATGAAGCTGACTCACGTGGCACAACGTAATCAACTCGCTTAATTTGAGCTGTTTCAGACGATTGAGTGGACGCTCGAGCCTGATGCTCGGTGGTGCCACTTAAAAACACTTGAATCATGTATCCCGCTAACAGACATGGAACATCCAGTTGTGAATGAGTCCGTGTTGCTCTAGGCGGCCTAACACGTGATACTGATTGCCTATCCTCAATCACAGCTATACATTGATGAACCAAATAACTATACGTACTCCCAACAGCTGTCCCTAAAGATGGATCAACTGGATGCACTTTTTGTGTCACTTCCAGAACGCCAAAAGGATCAGGTTCAAAAACACTGTTAGAATCTAAAATATAGTCTCGGCCCTTTTTCATCTGATCTGCAATCACAGCCGCTTTAAGCACCAAAACCCCACCTTGAAGGCATGTAAGCCGCTTTAATAAGGCTGAAAATTTTTGCTGATTTAATTCAGACAATTGTGCTTTAAATGCCTGAGCATGCAATTCTAAAATAGACTCAGCATCCGAAAACTGATGCTTTTGACAAAAAGTGACTGCAGCATAATATAACCAATCACATCCAATGAGCTCAGGCACTTCAACTGCACATTTAAATGTAGGGGCATAGTTTTTCAGCACATCTCCTTCATCACAAATCACGCAAGATTTCGTAGGATCCTGTGCACGATAGGCTTGTGTCTGTGGAAATTGATAGTCATGTAATTCTCGTAAAAGCGCTAAAACATCAGGCACCGCAAAATTCACACAACCAACATCAGAGAGATATTGAGTGTGTGGGGTATCTCTTGTAATAAAGGCCGTATGCACACCAAGCAATTTGAATAAAGGCGCATACTTCTCAAAATCTCTCTTCTGTAAGGCAGCATCACTCGTAAACCAATCTACATGTTTCCCACTGAATGCAAGGTAAGCGCATAAAACCATAGAAATGCGAGATTTCCCTTCACCGGTTTTAATTTCACTGAGAATTTCACATACAGCGTCGCTTGAAGCAGAGGCATCATCCTTTTCTTCAAAAACGCTAATGATAGCAAACAATGCCATAACTTGAGTTGTATTAAGCT
>JAAZZZ010000011.1 GCA_014238985.1 Gammaproteobacteria bacterium | reverse complement strand
TACTCTAGACGAAAATCCTAAACTCAAGGAAAAAGAGGAATTATTGTTATTTATCTCACGCTGTCATATTACACACCCAACTCAACAAAGGCAGATCTGTCAATTTCTACAGCAAGACTATGCCAGTGAAACAATAAAGCACTGTATTACGAGAAGCCAAATAGGCTACGCTGACTTTACTGCTGATGATGCAGGCGACACAAGCGACCAGCTACTCGACACACTTACAAGCGCACATCCGGAGATCGTAAATGCGGCCATGAAGAGGGCCATCAAGTCCGATCGTGATAATAGAGAGTTTCAGAAAAACTTGAATACAAGCGCTATCACAGCAGGCACAGTCATTTGTTTAGCCCTCGTAGTTCTCACAGTGAGCCCCATAAGCTGGTTTACTCCAGGTATTGCAGCCACATGCCTCTTAAGTGGCACAGGAATCGCGACCTGGCTGAATATTCGAAGAAAACTATTCAACAGTCCAAACATCTCAAGCTACAGTAACGTCTTATTATCAAAAAACCCTAATGCAATGCAACAGATTATAAGCTCTCAAAATAAGGCTTTGATCGTCATCGTCGCTGTGGCTGTATCATTGATCATCACAGCCGCTGTGTTCTTTCCAACCTTACCAGGCACCATGTATACACTGGCAACCCAAGCAATAGGCAGCGCGATGATCACACCGCTGGGAATGCCCATTGCACTGCTTGCAATGACATCAATTGTCGCTGGCATGATAGCAATAAAACTCTATAAAGAAAGCATCAAACGCCCTAATCCAAGCAAATCCCGTAGACTCATCGCTGGGGGCACCTCAGTTTTAATCGCTCTGATCATATCTGCACCTGCAACACTACCGCTATTACATGCAGTCAACGTATCAGTATTAACAGGGCTTGCAGGCACGCTACCTTCAACGATCATCGGCGTTACAACTGCCACAGCATTCACTTCAATTTTGATGGGCCTCGGTATCCTAGCTGCCATAGCACTGACGACCTGGATCGTCTCTACAAGCATTTATCGCTTCTCTAAAGGCACAACACAACCGACTGACGCAAAAATAATACAAAGCATACTGAAGGCTCAAAAAACACTAACGCCTGAAGCGTTGCGCGCGCTCAGTCCGCCTGTTTCACCTGTTTCATCAGATGTTTCATCAGATGTTTCATCAGGATCAGAGAATGAGGAGCAGCCAAGCTATGAGGAAGAAAATCAAGCGCAACCATCACAACCTTCAAGCATCGTTGATGCGCTGTTCAATCATACTATAACCCTGACCGGCCCTGATATAAATGCCATTCAGGGACCTATGAGTGGAGAAAATTATCTGGATAAATTTAAAAGAGAGACAGTTGATTCAGATGGAAAGAAATTAGCTGATGAGGGGGCTCATGATGACCTGTCATCGTTGCCTGAGGATACTCAAAGCGCCATCGCTGCACTCCTGTTTCAAACCTCTCCTATTGCACCGGCACAGATCTTAGCGCGCGCGAAGACCATGACATCTAATCACGCCAATCCTTTGGATGCCGATAACCCTCGGCAGGTCGAGGTCATCGGCCAGGAGAGGCGTGGTAAAACTGCGGAGGCTCAAATCAGTCGAAATGAAGCACTGAATACTGTCACAGTCTCTCAGACCAAAACATACAAAGTTACAAACCAAGACACAGGAAAAGTCGTGAGCATTCCAATGACGGCAAGCACCACCCTTACCCTCAGTGAGGATAACACACGCGTGCTCTCAGCAAAGACAGCATTAACAACATTGAGCACTGAACATCAAGCAGCTATTTCTCGAGTCATAGTGGCAAAAAGAATCACACAAGATCAAGCACTCCACACAGGAGAGCAGGGTACCCATGGAGGCTACGCACCGATAGCAAAAACAATGGCCGATCCACTTGAAACCTATTTACAGGCAATAACACAGGAGGCTCTGAGAGGTGCGCCAGACACAGAAGAAGCTTCAAAGATATCTGAGAATATGGGCATCATGCCTACTGCTGATAACGTGTTAGTTAAAGCAGTAGAACCAGATGATGCGGCGTTATCTTCTGCTCAAGAAGACAGCACAGTCCCAGCTAGAGTCTTAGAGGCCCTGGCGGCGGCTCGCTCCTCTGAGCCTGCTCTCAGCGCTCTACTGATGCAGGAGCCAACCCTCCACCTCCAGGGCAGCGATGCAGCCTCATCCAGAGCTTCCGGCGACGGCTTTACAGTCTCTGATGCCGGCGATGACGCCCCCACCTCACCCCCTTCTAATAAGGCCAAGTATGTTCTGATCGGGGTTGGCGTGTCATTAACAATCCTCATGATAGGGTCAGCCATCAACGTCTTCGCAGGGCTCTTTGCAATCAAAGCAACCACCTCGTGGATAACGCTGGCACTGTCAGCAATCTGCCTGCTCGGTGTTGCAATATATGCATGCACACGTAAAGTGGATCATCATATAACCATGCCCGCTGCTAAAACCACAGATGTAGCTGCATCTCGTAGCTTTTCATCCAGCGCAATAACCAAAGGGCCACACTTCAGCACCGAAGACAACCCGCAAGAACTAGAACCAGAACAAGCAAGGGCTACGAGGCCTCGTAGCGGCTCTTGACCATAAGGAACAGATCCATGTCGGCTGAAAAAACACCATTAAACTTAAATCAGGAGCAGCAAGCTCTCCTTAAAAATAAAAGGAATTTTTCGGTATTCACAGTTGATCAAGCACGCCGCTTGAATGCCAAATATGATTTGATTGAACCAGGAAACTCAATAGCGTTTTTTGCTGACTTATACACATCATTCGAACAAGATGAATATTTACAAATGCACCTGGAATCGATTGATGATGAGCTGTTTCAATCCACACCAGAACCAGAAGCAGCAAAAGAACACTATACAACTGCATTGATGTACGCACTACTCTACACGGAAAAATCATTGCAGTGTAGTGATGCAAAAGCGCTATTAAAAGACCGTATGCAGGCGCTTAAAGACGCAATCGATCCTCATGTAGTGGTGTCACTCTTAGGACAGCATCAAGAGGAAGCTGCAAACGATCCTACTTCTCTCTTGAAGCAAGATATATTCGGTCAAGGCCATACAAGCGCCCCTACCGAACGAAAGGATCTGCATGAGGCCTGGCACGCTATAGACGCCTATTTGATCACAGAAGAACGCTACGCGTTTGATGGGACATCCATTGAAATCAAAATGACGAAAAAAGTCAATATAAAACACAACATCCCGATCATCATGTGCGGCCTCCTGTCAGGCATCCTCCTAACAGTATTAATCGCCTCACCTGAACTCATTGCAATCAGTGCCGGAAGCACAACTGCTGTTATAGCCACCATAGTAGCAGGCATAGCAAGTGCGCTGTTACTTCTATGTGCAGGCATCACATCTTACAAAGCCCATCAATCGACGACTATCTTCAATAAAAATTTCGACATACTTCAATCATACCGAGCAGGGATAGCAAATCTTCCAAACGTAACCTATCAAACAACAGATAGCGCTCAACCTAAAGCTACAGCTCAACACATCATCTGCACATGCGACCAAGCGGGATGGCATCACAACATGCAAAGCGCTTTTGCACAGTCGAAAATGTTGGAATCGCCAACATCAGAATCGAATCCGGTCAGCAGTCCCTCGTTGCAGGGCAAGAGTACATCTAGGGAAAAGCCTCCTCAGCAAGATCCTGAGCTTACTACCCCTACAGCATCATCTGAATCAAAACTCTAAATGGCACACCACGCCTTCAGGGACCATGCCTACACGCAAACTGAACGCACAACAACTTGATACGGGCACAATCAAGTCATATGCAGCACCTGACCATCAGCGCACCTGTGCAGCAGGGGCAACCACCTGAGCCATCTGCACCCAACGCTCAACCAATGCTTCAAATGAGAGACCTAAAGCGGCTGCAGCTGCAGGCAATAAACTTTCAGGCGTCATCCCTGGCAATGTATTGACCTCTAAAAAAAACCAGTCTCCTGCTGAATTCACCAGCCCATCCACACGCGCTAAATGCCGCACCCCTAAAGCATGACACGCTTGCAACGCTTGCGCCTTAATCAATAATTCTTTAGCATCGCCCAATCCACTCGGAATATGTTTTCGATGACGACCCGATGTATACTTAGCTTCAAAATCATAAAACCCTTCACCCACTTCAATGCGTGTCACCGGCAAAGCTTGATCACCCAAAATGCCTACAGTGAATTCGACCCCTTCAACCCAAGGCTCAATCAACACCCCTGAACCTAAAGCCCAGGCACATTCAACCGCAGCATGTAATTCACCCGAGGCTTCAACACGCGTAATCCCCAAACTCGACCCATCTGAAATCGGCTTGACACAGAGCGGATATGTCAGGTCTGCGCACGCCACATGTACATCGGCCTCAAGGCTTGTCAAACACACATCGGGCAATACGGGCAAACCCGCACTGCGCCACAGCTGCTTCGTCAAATATTTGTCCATTGCAATTGCGGACGCTGTCACGCCAGAACCCAAATAAGCCAAGCCATGTAAATCTAACCAAGCTTGAACATGGCCATCTTCTCCACCCATGCCATGTAAGGCAATGATGGTTACATCAGGCCTATCCGACAATAAAAGATTAAGGTCTTGCACCTGCTTGACATCCAGCGCTCGACACACATACCCTAAGCGCTCACAGGCCTGCAGGACCTGTGCACCAGATTTCAATGAAATCTCTCGTTCAGCAGACCACCCCCCCATTAAAACACACACCTTCACTTCAGACATGACAATCAACACTCCTTATTCAATAACATGCACTTCTGGCACTAAATCAACACCATGTGTCTCGGCTACCGCAGATTGAATTTTAGACATTAAAGCACGCACATCCTGTGCCGTTGCTTGGCCCACATTCAAAATAAAATTTGCATGTTGTTCAGACACCTGCGCATCACCCACACGCGCCCCTTTAAGGTTTGCAGCCTCAATCAAACGTGCAGCATAATCCCCCTCAGGATTACGAAATACAGACCCACAATTAAACGTACCAATAGGTTGCGTATCATTGCGTTGCTTGAGCAAGGTTTTGATGGCCGCACGAACATCTGGGCCATTCAGATCTGGAAATTTAAAAATCCCTGCTGAAAAAAATGCATCAGGCCCCAACACCGATCGATAAGACACTTGAAATGCTTGAGGCGTATACGTTTGACGTGAGCCATCACGTGCTAAACATTCAACAGCTTGGACATGTTGCCACGTTTCACCCCCAAATGCGCCTGCATTCATCGCCAATGCACCCCCTACAGTTCCAGGAATACCTGCAAAAAACGCAGCCGATTCAGCGCCGCGTGCTGCAGCAAATTTAGCTAATTTACTACAGGTCACCCCTGCCTCTGCACGAATAGAGACTGCATCAATTTGATCAAGCTGTGTAAAAGCCCCACGTGTACTGATCACTGTGGCATTCAAAACACCATCTGGAAATAAAATATTACTCCCTAATCCCAAAAACACAACACGCCTATCTTTCGGTAAATCTGCTAAAAAATGCACACAATCTTCAAGGTTAACAGGCTTATAAAATTGACGGGCTACACCACCAATCTGCCAAGAGGTATAACGTGACAATGAATGGTCCAACAACAACTCACCCTGCCAGTGCTTTTCACGGTGCGTTGTCATTCAGTTGCCTCAGCCATCACAGTTTCTGCCTGCCAAGACCCTACCAGCGCTTGAATCTGTTGACTGAGCACCCCTGCGCCTTGACAGATCAACACATCTTCAGATTGCATCACCTGCTGTAACATCGGCTCCAGTTGCTCTGTATGCTCTATTTCATGCACGGACGCATGCCCCACCGCTTTAAGCGCGTCAAGCAATGCCCTTGTATCGAATCCAGGTATGTTTGATTCTGAACACGCATATACAGGCATCAATAGCAGTACATCCGCCACAGCCAAGGCTTGAACAAAATCATCAAATAATGCCTGAAGGCGTGTGTAGCGATGCGGCTCAAAACACAAGACAATACGCCGATCCGGCCAAGCATCACGTGCAGCCGTAAGGGTCACAGCAATTGCCTTAGGATGATGCCCATAATCATCAATCACACGAATGCCTGTTTGACTTGCAGTCATTGTATAACAACCCAATACATCAAACCGTCTTTTGACACCTGGAAACGCACATAAAGCTTGTGCAATCACCGGCCAATCAATCTGACAACACCGCGCCACCACAATGGCAGCGACAGCATTATTCACTTGATGTGCTCCAGGAAAATTAAGCTGAAAGGTATGCTGCTGCCCTTTTGGACATTGCAATACAAACGTTGAAAGCATGTTTTTTTGATCAACAGATATTAAACGATAATCCGCCTCGGCATGCCAGCCATAGGTCACACAGGGTCGTTGTATCTCTGGCTTCAATGCAGCAACATAAGCATCGTCTAAACATAAAATCATCGAACCATAAAAAGGCAACTGATGTGCAAACTGAACAAAAGCTTGCTGCAATATTTCGATGGATCCTTGATAGGTATCTAAGTGATCAAAATCAATAGAGGTAATCACAGCCAACACAGGCCTTAAGTATAAAAATGAAGCATCTGATTCATCGGCTTCTGCAATAAAATAATCTTGTTGGCCCACACGCATCTGTCCTGCAGCACATTTAATATGCCCTCCGATGACATAGGTTGGATCTTCCCCCGCATGGTCAAAGATGCTCGCCACTAAGCTGGTAGTGGTGGTCTTACCATGTGTCCCCGAAATAGCAATACCACGATGAAAACGCATTAATTCAGATAACATTTCAGCACGTTTAAGCCTGGGTATACCGGCCGAAATAGCCGCCTGACATTCTACATTGTCTTCAGAAATCGCAGATGAGACGACCAACACATCTGCCTGATTGACATATGCTGCATCATGATCCGAATACACCTCAACCCCCGATGCGCGTAACCGCTCAATGACTGGGCTCGATGCACCACAATCAGAACCGCTGACATGAAAGCCTTGATTTGCTAAGACCATAGCAATCCCTGACATACCGACACCACCGACACCCACAAAGTGGATACGTCGCATATCCCCCATACGATGATGCCTCACAATATCAGCCCTCATACACAATGATCCTTCATGGTTATCTCTTTAAAATCTGATGATGGTTCAAACGCCACATGCGCAAACCAACGGTGCCAATTCAATGGCGCCCCATCAGACAATTCCGGATGAAAACTGGTTAATAAACAACGATCCCCAGCAAGCGCCATCACTTCTCCTTCAGCAGAACATACCATAGGCTGCACACCCGCTCCCCAACGCTTAAACGATGGTGCTCGAATCATCACGCCTGTGCCTAAATCTTGTTCAGCATCATAGGCCGATGTCAACGCAATCAAGCGGCTATTCAATTGCCGTCCATAGGCATTACGATACACCGTCACATCGATTAAGTCTAAAGTGACTGTCTCAGGTTGAGCAGCACGCCTTGCACATACAATGGCCCCTGCACAAGTGCCCCAAAACGCAGTGCCATCTTGATGCTGTTGTTTGAAATAATCACCCAAGCCTGATTCGACCAATAAGTGCATCAAGGTCGTACTTTCGCCTCCTGGAATCACAAAAGCCTGACAAAGACGTGCATCATCTAAATGACGCACAGGGCGTGCCATAATGCTTTCAGTTTCAAAGCAAGATAAATGCTCAGCAAATCCACCTTGTAAGGCCAAAACACCAACGCATTGAGACATTAATCACCTCGTGAGGCATAGCATTCAGCTTCAGGCAAATCTGCAACACTGATCCCTGGCATGGGCGCCCCTAAATCACGGCTGATTTGAGCCAAACGGCCTGCATCTTGATAATGCACCACAGCATGCACCATGGCTTGGGCTAGTTTTTCAGGCTCGGCAGATTTGAAAATACCTGAACCGACAAAGACGCCTTCTGCACCTAATTGCATCATCAATGCAGCATCTGCAGGGGTTGCCACCCCCCCTGCTGCAAAATTCACCACAGGCAAACAACCCTTTGAGCGAATCTGCTCTAAAAGCACACTAGACACGCGATAGGTCTGAGCCAATATCTCACACTCTGATTCAGGCGCACCAAGCAGCTGTTGCAATTCTGATTGAATTTGACGCATATGACGTACCGCTTCAACCACATTACCGGTCCCTGCCTCACCTTTGGTGCGAATCATCGCCGCCCCTTCATCAATACGACGCAACGCTTCACCTAAATCTCGAGCACCACATACAAAAGGCGCTTTAAAAATAGATTTATCAATATGGTGAGCAGCATCTGCAGGTGTGAGCACTTCAGATTCATCGATAAAATCTACAGCTAAGGATTCAAGGATCTGTGCCTCAACTGTATGTCCTATACGACATTTTGCCATCACTGGAATGGACACCGAGCGCATGATCGACTCAATGAGCTCGATCTGCGACATACGCGCAACACCGCCAAATTTGCGAATATCCGCTGGAATACGCTCCAAAGCCATGACAGCACACGCGCCCGCACGCTCAGCCATTTGAGCTTGCTCAGCATTGACAACATCCATGATGACGCCCCCTTTGAGCATCTGTGCCAATCCACGATTCACCACCTCCGCTTCAGATGCTGAATGCATACCTACCTCCACCGTATAAAAAATAAGACTTTAACATAAAAAAACCGTACCCAACATCTTAAAAGGGCACGACGTTAAAGTTCTAAACACGCTGACAAAATACGCGACATGGCTTGGGGCTGTTGTTGAGCTGAAGTTTGAGCTTGTACATGTAATTGAGCTAATGTCTGATCACACCGCGCCCACCATTGGATGATGCCTTCAGCGGTCAACGCGTACTGTAACCAAATCCACCCAGGGCTGTATTGCAAAAAACAACATGCATTGGCTAATTGATGCTGATCTGTGGCCTGTGGGTAAGGGACCCAAGCCACAGGCAACCCTGCCACTAAACATTCGGACACTGTCATGGCCCCTGAACGCGCAATCACCACATCAGCCCAAGCATACGCTTCAGCCATATTGTCTATGAATGCATCCACTTGAACCTTCGGACAACACGATTGATAACGCACACGCAATGCCTGCACATCCATGTGTCCCACTTGATGCCATAATTCAGGACGTGCCGATTCAGGCATTTTTAAAAAAGCATCTGCTACGAGCTGATTCAGTCTACGCGCACCCTGACTGCCCCCCAACACCAAACAGCGTATCGGACGTTCAGCTCGCTCACGCATCTGTAACCCTAAGGTTTGAATATCAGACCGTACAGGGTTGCCTGTCACAATTTGTTTGACAGCGGGCGCAAATGCCCCGGGATGCGCTACCAAAACACGCCGTGCCCAACGCGCTAAAACACGATGAGTCGATCCTGCAATGGCGTTTTGCTCATGCAAAATCAAGGGAATATTGAGTATTCGCGCGGCCAATCCAACCGGTGCGGCCACGAACCCACCCATGGATATAATCCGATCAGGACGATACCTTAAGCCCAACCACAAGACTTGAACAACACCCCCGATCAACACCCATGCATTCCAAATCGTTTGCATGAAACTTTGTCCGCGTAAAGGTTTAGCCATGATCGACCATAACGTCAAACCTGCCTCAGGCACCACACGCGATTCAATCCCTCGAATTGTGCCCAACCAACGCACCTGAACACCTGCGGTGCGTAGTGCTTGTGCTACAACAATACCTGGAAAAACATGTCCGCCTGTACCACCCGCTGCAATCCACACAGTGCTCACAGGCACCTCCCTAACCTTTGGCCCGATCATATTCTGAATGATGCATCTGCCATAACATGTTTTCATGATGCACCCGTAATAACCAGCCTAAAGCAATGCCCAACATCAATAAACTGCTCCCGCCATAGCTGATTAAAGGCAATGTCAGGCCCTTTGTGGGCAGCATCCCCACATTAACCCCAATATTAATCACAGATTGAATACCTAACCACAATGAGACTCCATATGCCATATAACCGGG
Source organism: Gammaproteobacteria bacterium (assembly GCA_014238985.1). Classification (GTDB taxonomy): domain Bacteria; phylum Pseudomonadota; class Gammaproteobacteria; order Comchoanobacterales; family Comchoanobacteraceae; genus UBA729. The sequence goes on along the minus strand of JAAZZZ010000011.1, from coordinate 1,617 downwards.
AAATCGTCTTTGTTGACGCATCGCCTCACGCCCAATATCCAATCCACGCACCACCAGCACCATCAACAATAATATCAAAGAAACACACCCAATCAGCCCCAATTCTTCACCCACCACTGCAAATACAAAATCTGTATGCGCTTCAGGCAAATAAGACAGTTTTTGAATGCTGTTTCCAAGGCCTAATCCATTGATTCCACCTCGACCAAATGCAATTAAGGATTGGGTCAACTGGTATCCAGAACTGAAGGGGTGTTGCCAAGGATTTAAAAAACTCGTCAATCGCACCAAACGATAAGGCGCCGAAATGAGCAATATGCCTAAACTACTCACGACCCCCAACAATAGATACCCGAAATAACGCCAAGGAATCCCTGCTAAAAAAATCAAAGACATCACCACCGCTGTGATGACAGCTAAAGCACCAAAATCCGGCTCTAAAAGCAATAATACAGCTGTTAAACCCAACAAACCCAATAAGGTGAGCAAAGGTTGCATCTGTGTGGACAACTGTGCCTCACGCCGCACTAAAAAATCACTGACAAAAACAATAAAAGCACACTTCGCAAACTCTGATACCTGAAAAGTAAACCCTGCAAAATATAACCAACGACGTGAACCATTGATGGTACGCCCTACCCCTGGAATACACACCACCGCCAGTAGCAACAATGCCAATAATAACATCAATACACTGATACTTTGCCAATATCTCAGGGGAATGCGAAAAGTAGCCCACGCACAACACACCCCCCCGAGCACCATCAATCCATGATGTAAAATAAAATGGAAGGCTGAACCAAACTGTGCTTCTGAAACCGACATCGATGATGATGCCACCATCACAAACCCAAACATCACCAAAAATAACGATGAGAAAAGCACGTAAGAATCAACATATAAGCTATCTGTATTCATTCAACATCACTTCCCATTAATGCATACACATACTGCCTAAATGCATGTCCCCGTTGCTTAAAATTAGAAAACTCATCAAAACTGGCACCCCCTGGCGCAAACAAGACCGCTTGATTGGCTTGAACAACACGATGTGCCATACTCACCGCCATTTTTAAGGTTGACGCAACCTCATGTTTCGCTCGACAAGCGCTCAACAGTGAAGACAAATGTTCAGCAGCATCACCGAAGACAATACAATATAGACCTTGCTGGCTGAACGCGGTGATGGCCGGCGCCCATGCTTCATCTTTCAGTTGTCCGCCCAATAATAAAATCAAGCCGGCTTTATAGTGTTCAGTATACGTGTTAACTGCAGACAGGGTTGCTGCTAGATTTGTGGCTTTTGAATCATCATACCAATCCACACCCTCGTAACAACCCAGATGCTCACAACGATGTGGCAAACCTTGAAACTGTTGTGTCACTCGACGCATCGCATCCGGCAACACCCCAGCTGTATGCGCCATGGCACACGCCGCTGCCACATTTGCCTTGATGGCCAACCCTGGAAGCTTAAAATCACACGCATTGATCACTACATTGCCTTCATGCTCAATATCCCCTGACGGTGATATTGTCCAATCGGCTGACGCTGCCTGACCAAAAGTGACCCGATGTGTTGCATCGATGTGTTCGATTTGAGCACTGCGTGGTAGG
>JAAZZZ010000119.1 GCA_014238985.1 Gammaproteobacteria bacterium | reverse complement strand
AAGCCGTGCGTATGGAAGGGTTGGACATGACGGCTAAACTACCCGCCACATTGGTCCAGCGTTTAGCTTCATCGGGTCAAGGTTCAGTGAACAGCGTGGTGGATATACTGAATTATGTGATGTTTGAATTGGGTCAACCGATGCATGCTTTTGATGCAGATCAGGTGTCAGGTTCATTAAAAGTTCAATGGGGCGAAGTGGGTGCCTCATTGGCTTTGCTTGATGGACAGATGCTTGATGTGAAAACAGATCATTTATTGATTGTAGATGATGAAAAACCTTTAGCTTTAGCGGGCATCATGGGTGGGCTTGCATCTTCTGTGACGGACAAGACACAGTCGGTTATCTTAGAAAGCGCCTGCTTTGTTCCGACAGCGATTGCGAAAACCTGTCGAACCACTGGATTAAATTCTGAATCATCTTTTCGATTTGAGCGAGGTGTTGATCCAGGATTAGCCGGGATGGCATTGCAGCGAGCGAGTGCTTTAATTGTAGAATATTTAGGGGGTCGATGGGTGGCCTTTGGGCAAGTGGGTGAAGTCCCTGCTTTAAAACAGATTAAACTGTCAATTGAGGATGTTGAGCGTTTATTAGGGATGCGCATGGCAGAGGATATGATTACAGCGTGCCTTGATGCTTTAAGTTGCACATGGTCTGGATCCATTCAATCAGGGTGGGTGGTCACTCCGCCGAGCCATCGATATGACCTCACCCTGACTGAAGATTTAGTTGAAGAGTTGCTCAGGTTAACAGGCATTAATGCATTGCCAGCTGTTCCGCAATCAATTCCATGTAGGCCTATACCTGCCAATCAGACGCAGCAGGCAGAGCAGCGTATTCGCAATCAACTCACGCAACTGGGTTTGACTGAGCATGTGGGGTATAGTTTTGTATCGAGTCAACAGCAGCAATGTGTGTTAGGCACGTCATCCCATCTCGTTGAGTTAGAGAATCCATTATCGTTAAAGATGGATGTGTTACGCATGAGCTGTTGGCCTGGGTTGCTTGAAGCGGCTCAATATAATGTTGCACGGCAGCGATCAAGTATTCGTTTATTTGAACTGGGGGCTTGTTTTCAGTTAGATGCGGAAGGCACAGTGAAATCTCATCGTGTTGTATCCGGTTTGATGTATGGTGCCCAGGCTCCATTACAATGGGGTTTAAATCAAACACCCATTGATTTTTACGATATAAAAGGCGTGTGTGAAATTGTATTTGAAGGGGTTGTATCATGTGCTGATTGGCAGGTTGTGCCCAGCCAGCCTCACCACCCTGCTTTACATCCAGGACAGTCCGGAACTGTATGTGTAGAAGGGGAGCAGATAGGGGCAATTGGCATGTTGCATCCGCAGTTGATGAAACAATTTAAATTGCCTGAGTCTGTGGGTTTGTTTGAGATTCAGCTTGACGCATTATTACAGCAGACAACTGCTCAGGTGCAGCCTGTTTCAAAATATCCAGGCATGCGGCGTGATATTTCATTTATGATTGATCATACAGTCGAATTCGGTACAGTTTTTAAAAAAATTCAAGAGAATAAGACAGATAACTTGCAGAAAGTGATATTATTTGATATCTATCAGGGTGAGACGGTGAAACAGGGTCAGAAGAGTATGACGTTGGCCTTATGGTTCAAGGCAGAAAATCGAACACTGACAGATGAAGTGGTTTCTCCACAAGTAGAACAATTGGTACAAATTTTAGAAACATCATTGGGTGTAATAATGAGAGAGGCGTCATGAGTGCAACTTTAACTAAAGCAGTATTAACACAGAGATTAAGTGAAGTGACAGGATTTCCAAAGTCAGAGTCTCAGCAGTTTGTTGAAGCTTTTTTTATAGCAATGGCAGATGCATTGGATCGAGGAGAGCATGTGAAGTTATCGGGATTTGGTAAGTTTACCATGCGTGATAAGGTTGCACGTCCAGGCCGCAATCCTGTGACAATGGTGCCTGTTGAAATTAAGCCACGTCGAGTGGTCACGTGGAGTCAAGGACATAAATTAAGCGAAAGGATTGATAGCTATGTCAGAAAAGATGACGAAAACGAAACAGAGTGATGCTCTCACTCAAACACAAGAGGCTCAGTTGGAGCAATACCTCCCTGTTCCGGATCGTTTGTATTTCACCATCAGTGAAGCGGCTGAATTGTGTTTAGTGCAGCCACATGTGTTACGATATTGGGAGCGTCAATTTAAGGACTTATCTCCTGTAAAGCGACGTGGGCGGCGCTATTTTACCAGTAAAGACATCTTGTATGTCCGACAAATTCGGGAGTTATTGTATGCAAAAAACTTCACGATTGAAGGCGCATGCGCTCAACTCGAGCAGCATTCAACATCCGATATGGTTTTGCCAAGACAGATGAAAGATATCGTGGCATTAGCGGTTGATCGATTGGAGCGAGTGCTCTCTATTCTAAACCCTTCATCGGAAGGAACGGTCAAAATCTTTGATTAAAACGGGGCGTGGCGCAGTCTGGTAGCGTACTTGCATGGGGCGCAAGTGGTCGCCGGTTCAAATCCGGCCGTCCCGATCAGCATGATTGCAGTCGAATTTAAGTACCTTTTGTGTGATAAGAGTGTTGAATTTTCAAAAGGGCTTCTCTATGATTGCCCATTGAGGTCGGTTGAGGGGAGGGTATGAGGTCGGCGACTGCATTATGGCTTTGGATTCAAAGCAAAAACAGGTTACACGTCGTCTGTTGGTTCATTGCAATGTTGGTGGCTGCCACTGAAGCTTTATGGGAAGGCTATGTTGTGTTTATACTTGCGGGCTGGCCTGCCTTTATTTTGTCTGCAGTATCATTTTTTCTCGTCACATATCTTATCGTAAATGCTGCGTTACAGCGTATTACTTCAGAGATACGCGAAGTGATAAACTTGCTTAGGAAGTCTAAGAATTCTGATTTAACACCTTTTTTTATCATTAAGTTTTCCATTGTGTCTGGATTATTTT
>JAAZZZ010000118.1 GCA_014238985.1 Gammaproteobacteria bacterium | reverse complement strand
TAAAGCTTCTACGCACCCCCTATAAGCATCCCAACGTGCGCTGGAATCATCCTGGCCAGAAACCTCTCCAATATCCATATCTAAGCGCAGCTTCTCCTGATCTTCTTCCGGGAGAGGGTCTATATGATTCATTAACACTGCTATACAATCATCTTGTCCACGAGCAGCTGCTAAAGCAACAGCACTCTGACCCGCATCATTACGTAGCGTAATCAAATTCGGATCTCGAGCAAGCAAAGCCTGAATACCTGAATCATCACCATGCTCAGCTGCAGCTAAAAACAGGCCTTCAGCTGCAAAGTCTCGCGCATTTTTGCCTTTTGGACCTGCGCTGTCTCGCTGAAAAACACATTTAACTTTTTCCTCTTCTGACATTCCAGCCAATAATGCCTGTACACACGCACTGTTATCTTGCTGCGCTGCGAGGTGTAAAGCGGTTTGACCTGATTTAGAGCGTAAAGCAGGGTCAGAATGTATCGCTGGAGGGGTGCTAAACACCCAGTGTTGTTGAGCTTGTGTCTTTAATTGATCAACTCGATCTTGAAGTAACATATCAACGATCTCTTGATTCTCTCCATAAACGGCTACCATCAGCACGCTGTGACCTTCGTGATCTATCAGACTCGCGCCAGCTCCATCTGTATGAGCGTCGCTAGCCTTAAACAAAAGATTAAAATCATCTAAATTGCCCGCAGATGCTGCAATCATCAAGGCACTCTCGCCATCACGCCGCCCTTGAGCGTCAAGATCAATCTGGTCAGGGCCCGCCTTAGATAGATCAAGAAGCTTGCTTATACAGCCTGTATGATTCATATATGCTGCAACCATCAGCAAGCTGTTGCCAGCTTTGTCTGTAAGGAAAATATCAGCGCCCTTGGCACACGCAAGCTCAATGGCTTCTGGGCTGTTCTGATACACCGCAACCATCAATTCGATTGATTCAGGGCTAGGCTCTTCCAACATATGCATCGCTAAACCATGCAAAAAATCTACATTGGATGCTGTTGCTTCCGCTGCTATCTCAAAGACAGTATGAGGATTGGTCCTGTTATCACATAATGCTGCATAAACATCAGGGCCAATCCGATCAAAAACCGTTAAATCACCCGATGAAGCGGCTGCGTATAATGCAGCATTTCCCTCTGCTGATGTAAGGGCGGGGGCTGTGCTAGGCGCCTCCATCGACACCGTAAGCGCTTGACGCTCAAAATCACCTCTAACCAAATTAACACTAGTTGACGCCCGAAGCCCCAACACCTCTGACAGCATCTGTTCTTTATGCTCAACATCCAGGACCAACGGATCCTTTATATGCTCTATATGCTTTAATAGCATTGAAACAAGCGTCTCATCATTACGAACAGCTGCTAAAAACAAAGCACTCTGACCCTCCGTATTACGTGCTTGAATCAACTGAGGATTTTTAGAGAGCAAAGTCCGAATATCATCCACATTCTTACCATTTGAACCTTCCTCAATTGCAATTAAAAATGCCTGCTCATCAGATGACATTGCACTGCTTGCTGCGCTCCCAGCTGTAGCTAAATGCTGCTCTAACAATAAAGCACATGCGGCACGATCATCTTGCGATATTCCTTGAGGCAGAGACTGACGGCTGATATCAGAGGCAGTACAAGCACGAGAATCTGTTGCCGACATATCAGGATCATATGCAAGCAAAGCCTGCACGACATCTGAACGGCCATAAAAAACTGCTAGATGTAGCGCACTTTCACCTTGATCCCCTCGTGCCTTATTAAGAAGCGCAGGGGTTGTAGAGAGTAAACTCCTGATAGTAGGTAAATCATTACTCCAAACTGCCTTGAAAAATGCCTGCTGCTGGTCAGCAATGGGCTGCATTACAGCAGCTGCAGATGGAACGGCAATTGCTGCAGGCTCAGGCTCAGGCTCAGCACCTATAGAACGCTGTGTTTGCACGTCAAGCAACAGAGTAACCAAATCTTCATTACCCGCCTCTACGGCAATACCTACCGCTTCCCTTATGAGCTCTGGCGGAAAAGCCATCTGAGGGTTATCAACTAAAAATGCCTGCACCTTACCCATATCACCTGATTGAACTGCATCTAATTGAACTGCATCTATAAAAGGGGATGTTGTCAAGCTTGCTGCTGGTGGCGCTGATGGTGCTGGGGCAACGGCGGTAAATGGTGCTGCTGCAACGGGGGCACTCTCTGTCTGCGCTTCAAGCAACAGATTACTCAAAGTAGAATTCTGCAAATCTACGGCAATACCTACCGCTTTCTCTATGATCTCTGTCCGAAAAGCCATCTGAGAGTTATCAGCTAAAAATGCCTGCACCTGATCCAAATCATTTGATCGAACTGCATCTAAAAATAATACTACTTGATCATCAGATGCCATTACTCTGCTTGCTGCGCTCTCAGCTGCAGCTACATCCGCATAAGATGGTGATAGATCTGCTGCAAGCTCAGGCGAACAATCCGCATAAGATGGTAGGTCTGCTACAGCGCTTGCTGCAGCCTCAGGCTCAGGCTCACCACCTACAAAAGGCTGTGTTTGCACTGTAATCAACAGAGCAGTCAAATCCGCATAACGCTGATCTAGGGCAACATCTAGCGCTTCCGCTATTACCTGAGAATCCATATGAGGCAAGAATTCCTTTACCTGATCCAAATTATTTGATCGAACTGCATCTAAAAATGCTGCCGCTTGTGGTAAATCCTGATGCATTATAAATTCCTCTATTTTATGTCTATTATTATAATTAGCGCATGCTTGCTTGTATTAATTTCACACTCTGTCAATTCAAGCGATATATATCGCATACACTTGAAGTGTCCAAACAGCTCTATACCCTTTCCTAGAAAAGAGTATATAAAAATATTCTTAAGGAAACCTTAAAACCTCTACATTTTCATTAAAATATAATCAAAATTAAATGAGGAGAAATATCAGTAACAAGGCTGTTATAAACTGCATTTAGGTATGAGAT
>JAAZZZ010000117.1 GCA_014238985.1 Gammaproteobacteria bacterium | reverse complement strand
TTGAAAGCGGGCTGTGTTTGAACAAGTCTCTGCATTGCAGTGAGGGCATTGCCTATCAACCGATGTTCATAACCAAACACTCTAGTAAAATCATTCCAAACTTCATTAACATTGATGAGTTCTCTGTTACCGCCAGCATTCTGCCCTAAATAGGTTCCAATGTTTACCGGGTTCACGATGCTTGAGAATTTGTTCAAGCCCTGCAAATGCGCTTCAATCTCTAATACTCTAGCATCTTGATCGCCGCCAGCATGAAAGGTGCTGCTTGCAGCAGCAGAATAATCGGGTGATTGAGGGGGATCTCCATCAGGTGGGGAGAAAGAGCGGCTCATCGCAGATCTTGGCATGGATGATACCTTTGTGGTTGTTATTATTGCATTAAGTATAGTTGAGCATGTGATTTTATGTTCAATGATGTGATTTTTGATTAAGAAAATATGAATGCGTATGAAATGGATCTTTTTTGAGTTCAATTGCCATGCTTTTTGAGTCGCATGATCCGTATGCTGTTGATTGATATGTTTTTATATTTGTTTTTAAGGGCGAGGTGGCTGTGTCCTGGATCTGTTTGAAGGTGAAGGGATGACTGGACGTGGTGCTGCAGCTTGAGATGGACCGGCGGCGCGTGCTGGTGTGGGATCATCAATTAAAAGTTTTTTGGGGGTTTTTGTGCGTGCAGCATCGAGTAAACTGATGAGGCAGAGTGTGATGATTGCCGTGATGATGCCCAAGACAATGGGGGGTGTCACGATGCTGAACAGTCCAGGCAATGTTGCGGTTAAGGTATTCGATATGAGGGACGTAGCCGTGAAATAATAGACACTATATCCGATGATCACACCCATCAGTAGTTTGAAGATGCTTGTCCAATATGTGTGTGCCCAAGGTGTTTTGTGTTGAGTGATATCTGATTTAAGGTGAGGTGTTTGTGGGGTGTTCTGCGCTTGAAGTCTGTCGAGGTATTGTCTGGCTGGTTCTAGGTAGGTTTGAATGAGATTGCTTGTGATGCTGGATAAATTATTTCGACGTTTCGAATCAAAGAGGCTGCGCGTGCCAGCAGGGCTTTGTGCACATGTTTTCAGGGAGGATAACCGAGTTTGTGTGGCTGCTATTTGTGCTGCTAGATCATTCGGGGTTTTTGAAGGCAGTGCTGCAATGACTTGATCTATGTGTATCGGATGATGCGCCTCTACCCATTGTGCTAATTTTAAGGCTGCTGATAAATAGATCACTTGTAGTCGCTCGCTTGTTGTGTGTTGTTTGATGAGATCAATGAAGTTTTGATGTTGTGTTGCAGGCAGTTGATCATTATCTTTGCCCCAAGGAATCCTGCTTTTTAAAGCGCAGTATCGCGTGTTATCAGTGGGGTTGAGCCCATAGGCGTGTATACGTGCCTCATGTTCTATTTGAAGCTGTTTTTGAACGCTTTTCAACACAGGTTCAGGCGCTTTGAGTGAGAGCTTGCTTAAAAGTGTTGCGTATGCTGTTGGGTATGCAGCTTGAAATATTGTCAGTTGAGCCATCAAGTTTCTTGAAAAACGTTCAAGATGATATGTCATGGGTAAGGGGGTCTCATCTGCCAACATGCTGAAGATGATTGCATTGAGATTGGCTGCATCTAAACTGCCCCCTACACTGGGATTGGTGCTGTATCTTTCTGCTTTAATACCCTCTGAGGTAAAATCCACTTGAGTATATCTAAAGGTGTCTAGTCCACAACATTCTGTTTGAGTGGGCATTGTATTTGAATTTGGGAAGAATAATTTAGGTTGATTCATAACTGCTGAATGAGGGCTAGGTCGGTGTGTTCGTTTTAAAAACCCATTGATTTGCTGTAGGCAAATCATTGTTTCGGAGTGACCATCTGGGCCAATTTTATCACGCAATACATAGATTGAAAGATCAGAAGTGTTTCCGGGAAATGCGTGTATTTCTTGTGGAGAATAATGTGAATATGCTGCAGGCATCAGGCTGTTTTGTACGGTTACAGGGCTGAGCTCACTCTGATGAAAAGAGATGATCCAAAAGGCTAAAGCTTCATCGCTCATGTTGGATATTTGCTTATGCATGTTGCTTGGAATGTACAGTTTCAAGAGTGCTTCTATTGTGATGCGCCATTGAGGGTTTAAGTTTTGTATGAGTGTTGATTGAAAATCTCTTGATGGGATTCGCTGGTCTGTATGAATATGAGATCTATTGATATCTATTAAGATTGCTGTATACAGTGTTTTTCGAAACTCGGCATTATTTAACCACTGAGTGCACACTGCCTGCATATAGGGGTGATAGTGTGTGTTTTGTGTGTGGTGTTCAGTTTCAGTATGTTTGGTCAGCGAGGCTTTGCAGCCTTCCATTAAGCTCAAAAGGTGTTTAAAAAAAGCCTGTTGCTGTAGGCTCGAAAGTAATTGAGAGGGGTGCGTCGTATTTGGCAACGACAGTTGTTTAAACAGTTCAATGAGCCGGATCAATGTAGGCAGCTGGGTGTGTTGATCTATTGTGTCTAGCGTTTCGAATTGAATGTTAAGATAGTTTGAAAGGGCGTTGTAGCATGCCTCTACAGCCTTTGCATCGTGCTGGCTCGAATCAGATTGAGGCGGTAAATCTTGAAATGCTTTTAAAATAGTTGGTAAATCGTCTAAAGCCTGTGATTGAAGGTGTTGCGTCAATTCAGCCCAAGGGTTTTGTGCGCTATTGTGATCTGCATGCGTTGGTGAGGGTTTTCTCATGATAGGCTACATTCCTTGTTCAGTCATTTGAATAGCGCGTGTACTGTTCAAATGCGTCCGCCCTCAGTTTATGTGAGTTTTCCTTTGATATCAATGTGTTTGAATCTCTTTTTGATCGGCTTAAAGTGCTTGTAAATGCGCTAATATTGAGTTTTCTGAGATCAGTTTGGCTTCTGAGGCCGTACGTGCTTTCATTTCAACGCCCGATTGTTCGATGGTGCGCGGGCTGATCACACAACGCCAAGGCAAGCCGAGTAAATCGGCATCGGCGAGTAATGTACCGGGG
>JAAZZZ010000116.1 GCA_014238985.1 Gammaproteobacteria bacterium | reverse complement strand
AATTCTTCTTAGATCCGGATGCCCATCAAACACCACACCGAATAAATCATAGGCTTCACGTTCATACCATAGCGCCGAAGGCCACACCGAAGACACTGAAGGCACCGTAGGCGGTTCATCACCTTCTGCTGGAATTTTAATGCGCAAGCGCCCTCTGCGACGCATCGATAACAGATGCACCACCACTGCAAAACGCGCAGGACAAGGCGCGACTTGATCAGCTTCACGGTGCAAAGGCGTCACAGCACGGCTAAAGCCTTGAGTGGTACAGGTTTCAGTCTCCCATTCAACACTTCCGTAGGTTAAATAATCCACTGCACACAGGTCAATCAGCTGCTCAAAAGCACAATGAGAATCATCTCTTAACGTGAGCGCCACCTGAGGCCAATCTTGAGCCGGTACCTGCAATGTCAGCTCGCCTCTCTCTATGGTAGGTTTGGGCAACAGTGGACACGCTTGGTGAATCCTTTGCGCTTGATCGGATAAATGGGTCGAAGCACTATCCACCATGAGTACCTACCTTGACACCACCTTCGGCGGCTGTACGCTTCAACACATGCTGATAGCGTACCTTGTTTTGCAGCTGTAAAAATCCATACAACAAAGCTTCAGCCGTAGGTGGACACCCCGGGACATAAATATCAACAGGAATGATACGATCACACCCACGTAGCACTGAATAGGCATAGTGATAATATCCCCCACCATTGGCACATGACCCCATCGAAATCACCCAACGTGGTTCGGGCATTTGATCGTAAACACGCCTGAGTGCAGGTGCCAGCTTATTACACACTGTTCCAGCCACCACAATCACATCTGATTGACGTGGTGAAGGCCTGAATAAAATACCAAATTGATCTAAATCATATCGGGAGGCCCCTGCATGCATCATCTCAATCGCACAACAGGCCGTGCCAAAGGCCATCGGCCACATTGAACCACTGCGCGCCCAATTCGCAAGGGCTTCAACACTGGTGAGCATAAATCCATGTTGCTTAAGATAATCTATTCCCACTCCAATGCCCCTTTTTTCCACTCATAGGCAAAGCCAATGGTGAGCACGCCCAGAAACACAATCATTGACCAGAAACCGAGCATGCTAATGTCTTTAAAGGCAACCGCCCAAGGGAATAAAAAGGCAATTTCAAGGTCGAAAATAATAAATAAAATGGCCACCAGATAAAACCGGATATCAAACGGCATGCGTGCTTCATTGAATGCATCAAAACCACACTCATACGGAGCGTTTTTATGCTGATCGGGCCGATGCGGCGCCAAAAGCCGATTGAGCACCAAAGGCACAATGGCCAATCCAGCCGCAATCAAGCAAAAAATCAGGATGGAAAAATACTGTGTTAAATCCACCTAAAACCTCCAAAAAAAACCATTTATGGTGCCGAAGGCCGGACTCGAACCGGCACGACTGTTAAGTCACTGCCCCCTCAAGACAGCGTGTCTACCAATTCCACCACTTCGGCAATCATTGACCACCTTTCGCTGGCACAGAAGTGTGTGCAGCAGCATGCCCTGACATCAGGCTATGTTCAACCTGACTACGCCCTAAGACACTCAATACTAAACACGTTGAAAAAAAGACAATGGCTAAAACGGTTGTAAATTTAACCAAAAAACTTGCAGACCCTTGGCTGCCAAAAATCGTCGCAGAAGCGCCTCCACCAAACGCAGCGCCCGCTTCAGCACCTTTCCCATGCTGTATTAAAATCAGCCCAATTAAAACCAGGCATACTAAAATATGAAATAATAAAATCAGCCCATGCATACAGCCACCATATTAGAAAATTGTTCAGAATTAAGCGAAGCGCCTCCTACCAACACCCCTTCAATCTCTGATTCTGCTAAGAATGAAGCTAGATTATCTTCATTCACGCTGCCTCCGTAGATCATACGACATTTCGATGAGAATTCAAGCACGCTGTGCGATAAAAGTGAACGAATATGCGCATGCATTTGAGCCGCCTGCTGTGGCGTAGCCGCTTGCCCAGCACCAATGGCCCACACAGGCTCATACGCCCAGATACAGGATATAGCCGTCAAACCTGCTGATTCAAAAACCGTCAGTATCGATTGAACTTGGGCTGAAACCACTTGATCACTTTCACCTGCCGTACGTGCTGCTAAGGATTCACCCACACAGATAACAGGCACCATGCCAGATCGAATCACTTGCAGGGCTTGCTGTGCAACGGCCGCAGCATCCTCACCACACTCGATGCGTCGCTCAGAATGCCCGACCAATACATAACGACAGCCAAACTCAGCCAACATGGACGCTGAAACACACCCAGTGAAGGCACCCACCGACTGAGCATGCACCGCCTGTGCACCCCACGCTATCGAAGAGCCTTCCAAAATCGATTGTGCACGTGCCAAATAAGGAAACGGCACCATCACCGCCACTTCACACCCTTCAACTGTCAAATCTTTTAAAGCACCGAGCAAATGATGTGCCAACCCGCCTTCGCCTTGCATCTTCCAATTAGCCATTAATAACGTCAAAATCTACACCTGTTAGATGATATGCGCCGTATCTTACCCTTGAAGGTGGACACTGACAAGTCTACCTGCATCACAATTTAAAGCTTCTAATTAAAAACTTGACTGCAAACCAAATTCAACATACAAAAACTACACTTCTGAGTACACTTTCATCAAAAAAGCTCGAGGAAGCAAGCGATGACAAGAAAAAGAGCGCTCGACCCACACAATAAAGCAGATCAAGACACGTTCGCCTCAATGCTGTTTGCAGGTTTTGCCTGCTGGGCATGGATCGCATTATGTCTGCTTTCAACACCAGTATTTATCACAGCACCCTCCTTTTTCGCAGCGGACATCGTTAAAAAAATCAGCGCCTTTTTCAGCATCATCAGCCAGCAACTGCCTTGGGCACCCATTGGCGCCTTAGCTACAGCCTTGACAGGGGCTCTAATCACCATTGTGGCCTTCTACCTCTTTAAAGCAGCAAGAGCGGCAGCAAGAGCGCAAGGAAGGCCAAGAAGAAGGAACGCAAGAAGGCTGGCAGCAGCAGCAGCAGCAGCAGCAGAGCGCGGCGGAGCAGGAGCAGCAGCAAGCGCAGTCGAAGGAGTGC
>JAAZZZ010000115.1 GCA_014238985.1 Gammaproteobacteria bacterium | reverse complement strand
ATTCAAGTTGCAGAATCTCTGCAAACATTGGAGCATCCTTGGAGTTTTTTTGAATGCTTAACGCTGGCCTTTTTTCATTGGGTGTGTCAGTACAGCCCAGATGTGGTGTTGCTTGAAGTGGGGTTAGGTGGGCGTCTTGATGCCGTCAATACCACAGCGCATGAGGGGGCTGTTATTACATCAATCGATTATGATCATACGCAGATTTTAGGACGTAGTTTGGCAGAGATTGCAGCAGAAAAATCAGGCATTATTCGATCAAAAACACCCTGCATATGGGGCATGGATCCGCCGATGCCTGCGGTGATTTTAGAGCAGGCAAACATACATCAAGCACTGTGTGTTTCAGCTAAAATAGAAGAGCAACTGGTTGGGCATTTACCTGCACCAAGTTTACATGCAGCGCAGTTGACTTGGAAAACATGTTTTAAAGATCAAACTTTATCTGATGATCAGATTCGAACGGTGCTCACTGAAGTTCGGTTGTCAGGTCGATTTGAACGGGTTATTTGGCAGGGGCGAGAATGGATTTTGGATGTTGCACATAATCCAGCAGCATGTTTGGCTCTGTGTCAAAAACTGCATCAACGGTATGGTAGGCGTGTGCATTTGATGTGTGCTTGGTTGAAAGATAAAGATGTTCGTGGTTGCATTCAGGCATTGATGCCAGTGGTCCAGCATTGGTATTGTGTGCCATTGACATCTCCGCGTGCCATTTTGATAGAATCCTTACGTGAGAAGCTTTTAAGTGTAGGTGTGGCGACTCAAGCTATCAGCCTTTTGAATACAAGGAAACCCATGGTTCAACAGATGATGTGCAAAATTGATATTCGAGAACCGGTGGTGGTTTGTGGTTCATTTTTTTTGCTAACTATGGTAAAAAAGGAGCAGGCAGAAACGCAAAGTTTGTCATAGCAAGCATTGTACAGTTTAATTGATAGGGGGCCGATATGATTAAACCAATGACACCAACTCACCGTAGATCATTTATAATTGGTCTTTTATCCCTGCTGGGTTTAATCATATTAGCGCCTGGAGTGGTGCGTTATGTCGAGCGTTATAATGCCATGGAGCACACATTAGCTCAGAAAAATAGTGCCACCATTATTTCTGTATTGCCTGCACAGACTCAGCAGCCTTCCATGGGTGAATCAACGGTACGGGCAGAGGTTAAAGGCACGCAGCATGCAGCGATTGAGACACCCATAAAGATAGCAAAAGCGCCACCGTTACCGCCTGCAGTAACACCTCCTGCGGTATCCGCATCATCTGCACAGCACAGTTTGACCGTGCAAACAGCGGCGCCTGAGACACAAGCATCTTTGAAAAAAGTAACACTTAAGGCACAAGCAGCGGAGGGTACAGCCCTGATTCAAAAACCCTCTACGGAAAAATCAAAACAAGTGGTTGATGTGGCGCCTCTTAATACTTCGATAGATACAGCGCCGATGCAGCTTGATCCAACCTTACAGGGTCCATTTGCGATGCCCGCAGATCAGCCCGTCAACACCGCTGACAGCCAGGCAGCAACCCCTAAAACGCAGCCCATTCAAACAGTACAAGCCAAGAAAACACCCGTTGTTCGGGCACCTCTCATTCATCATGCTGCTCATCAACAGGTCATTATTCACCCGTCATTGAAAAAGGCTGCAGTGCATTCAAATCAGGTGATTCAGGTGGCCAGTTTTACTCAATCACAGGCAGCCCATCGATTAGCAAATCGTTTGAAAGCAGATGGATATCACGCGTTTGTACGCACCCATGCATCTGGACAGAATGGACAGAATGGACAGATCGCCCGTGTTCTAGTGCGCCCTAAACAGGCAGGTCGTGCAGCAGCGCATCAGCTGAATCAAGCATTGTTTAAGCGCTATCGCATCAGTGGTTATATTCGTCAATTAAAGGGTTAGTTTAATGCAACCTATGGGGGGTGACTGGTTAGAATCAGTGAAATTGTCAGCGCTGATTTGGCCAGATTATGTGCTATTAGCTGTGCTGTTGTTTTCAACTTTAATCAGTATTATTCGTGGATTTTTAAGAGAAGCGATTTCTTTGGCGACATGGGTACTCGCATTTTGGGTTTCATTAACCTTTGGACATTGGTTGGCGGACCATTTGGTTGAGGTGATTGCCAACCCAATGTTGAGGACTGTCAGTGCAATTGTTATTTTACTCGTGGCCACAATATTGGTGGGCATGATTGTGGCGCATTGTGTTGATCGCATCATTAAAAAGGGCAAACTTTCTGGGCTTGATCGTTTGTTAGGCTTGTTTTTTGGTTTGGCTCGTGGGATTCTCATTGCTGCATTATTGTTATTTTTAGGTCGAATCTTAACCTTAGAACAGACACAGTGGTGGAAAAATTCTCAATATATTCCCTTGTTACAACAGCCAGCTGATTGGCTGCAAAAAACGCTGCCTGATAAAATGCAGCATGTATATACGTTAATTGTGCCTCAGACTCAGATCAAACAAACAATGACGGATGCCCAGCAAGCTTCGAAGGTGATTTCAACTGCTGAGCAGATGATTTGATGTGTGGAATTGTTGCACTCCAAACCTCAGCACGTGATTGTGCTGTAGAGTTATATCAAGCCCTTTCTTTATTACAACATCGTGGTCAAGATGCTGCAGGTCTAATGATATCTGATGGGGAAACAGTGTATCAAGCCAAGGGATTAGGCTTGATTCCAGAGGCGATATCCCTAAAAGATTTACCATCTTTAAAAGGACAGATGGGCATCGGTCATGTGCGGTATCCCACCACAGGGGCTTTGAATACAGATGAAATACAACCTTTTTATGTCAATGCGCCCTTGGGTTTAGCATTGGCACATAATGGCCATCTAGTGAATGCAGCTTCTTTACGTGCTCAGTTTAGGCAACAAACGTTTCGACACATTAATACAGCGTCTGATTCTGAATTGATTCTGAATGTATTTGCACATGCCTTAATGTGTGAAATGCAGTCTGGTCAGGCGGTGGGTGTATCAGAATTAATGCGTGCAGTTTCAGCCGTGATGCAGCAATGTCAGGGAGGGTATGCCGTTGTATTATTAATTGTGGGTTATGGCATCTTAGCGTTTCGAGATCCTTTTGGTATTCGTCCGCTGG
>JAAZZZ010000114.1 GCA_014238985.1 Gammaproteobacteria bacterium | reverse complement strand
ATCCTTGAAAATTGAGTGAAATTCAGTCACGAGGAGCACGGAGAGAGAGGGATTCACTCAGAACTTCCATGTTCCTCGCCTAACGGCAGCTCCGCTGTGCAACATGGCTTTCCTGCCATGTTGTCGAACCCATCGAGGGTTCTCATCCTTGAAAATTGAGTGAAATTCAGTCACGAGGAGCACGGAGAGAGAGGGATTCGAACCCTCGATGGGGGGTTGCCCCATACTCCCTTAGCAGGGGAGCGCCTTCAGCCACTCGGCCACCTCTCCAAGATATGCTGCGATACTATCACAGCAGAATAAATTGAACAATTTTTAATCTTAATATCCAACGCTGTATTCAATCACTCAGTTGAATCATCCTGAGCTAAATCATCCTGAACTTTCACCTCATTACGCTCAGCCACAATACGTTGATAAATTTCTTCACGATGAACCGTCACATCACGTGGCGCATCAATACCTAATCGAATTTGATGCCCACGAACACCTAACACTGTTAATTTAATATCATCACCAATAATTAACGTCTCCCCCACGCGTCTTGTTAATATTAACATTTCAATTCTCCTTGTGATCAAAATCAGTACTGTTCCAAGTATATTCTAACAGCAAGTGACTTTATCACAGTTAACGAAAGTTCCGACAACATCCTGCGCGATTCTAGTTTATTTTATTTATAAAATCAACAACATCTTTTATTTAAAGAGAAAATGAGTCCAAATTCATCCAAAAAAACACCTTCAAACAATATCCATCATCTCAACATATTTATTATGATAAAACAATCAAACCCATCTTAAGATTCAACGTATGCAACATTCGCATCTGAAATAGATTGAAATACATCTACACCACATAACCCACGATGCCAGCACAGCGCGAGCGAAACTGCCTGCTCAGATCGAACCAACACCGTCAAACGTTTTGATGTAGTCAGAGAACGTATCGGAAAAATGGCCTGTTGTGTCAGCATTGATTGCGCTAGAGAAATGATCGACTGCACCTCCCCGCCCACCAATGAAACTCTAGCTAATTCAGAACGCAAAAGACACACACATCCCTCTGATTTAAACTGCATTAAACACCAAGAAAGCTGAACATTTGGAATAGTCATCACCCAGCGCCGATCTGCGCCTGAATAGATTTGTGTGCCCAACAAATCAACGACAATGCCATGTGTTTTAAAACGTCTCAACAAATGCTGCAACCGCTCTGAATCTGGCACATATGTCAAAGTAATTTCAGTGACTTCAGGATCAATGATCACCCCCAAACAATGAGACACCGATACATCAGAAGATTCAAAAGTCAATTGAGTCCCCAAAGATTGAGCTTGATGCCCCGCATGTACCGAAACATTCACATCATTATTTTTTGCATATCGGACAGATGCTGGGCTCAACACCTGCGCACCTAATTCAGAAAATTTCAACATATCATCTATGTGGATACTGTCCAATCGACGTGCTGTTCGAATGAGCACGGGGTCTGCCGTATAAATACCCTCTACATCTGTGTAAATTAAACAAGGCGCGTCCAAAGCATTGGCCAATATCACCGCACTTAAATCTGATCCACCCCGCCCCAAAGTTGTCACTTGGCCATTGGGTGCTGCGCCTTGATAGCCCGCTACCACTGGAATAATACCTGCCTTCAAAGCACTTTGTATCCCTTGAATATTCACAGATTCAACCCGAGCTTGACCAAAACAAGCATCCGTGCCTAAACCTGCCTGCTCACCTGAAAAAAAACGAGCCGCTATGTGATGCGATTGAAGCGCTAAAATCATCAAAGCACAACTACGCTGCTCACCTGTCGCCAACAGGACATCTAAAGCTGCGGGATCAGGTTCCTCAGCGATTGATCGCGCCTCTGCGAGCAGAGCATCTGTCTGCTGACCCATTGCAGATAACACCAAAACCACAGACACTTTATGCTGCGCTTGATAACGGAGCGTACGTAAAGCAATGGTCTTGATTTTTTCGACACAATCAATTGAAGTCCCACCGTATTTATGAACCTCAACATTCATCATAATGATCACTGATTAATTTGAGCGAAACATTCATCAATCCATTGCATTAGTTCAGGCGCCGCTTGTAAAACCTGAGCATCTGTCACAGCACCTTGTGCAAAGTCAGAACGCCCACCACCCGAACCAGAATACCTGGAAGTCATATGTTCTAAAATGTGTTTTGCAGTCACCTGCGCATGTAGGTTTTGAGACACTGCACAAATAACAGGATAACGATCTCCTCCTTTCAAGATCAAGATGACAACATATGATTCAGCTAAAGAAGTCAATTGATCCACCAATTGCCTAAGCTGCTTCATATCAAGCCCCTCAATAATGTCTATCACCACCCGCACATCATCTTTCAATGGGCTCATCTCAATCATTTTTTCTGCTTGTGCTTTATGTGCAATCGACTGAAATGATGATAATTTCTTTTCAAGCTGGACCTGTTGTAATTGTAAATTTTTAATTTTTTCGATCAACTGTTCCGGCTGAGCACGCAGCAATCCAGAAGCCTCTTGTACCACACAATTTAGCTGGCTGGCATAAAGATACGCTTGAGTGCGTGTCACAGCCTCAATTCTACGAACACCCGAAGCAATACCTGTCTCTTGTATCAATATAAATAAACCCACCTCAGCAGTTGATTTCAAATGCGTGCCACCACACAATTCCTTAGAACAGCTTCCATAACTCACAACACGCACAGAATCTTCATATTTTTCATCAAATAATGCCAAAGCGCCCTGTGCTTGTGCTGCTTCAATTGACATCATCTCTGTAGTGCCTTGAAGATTATCTGCAATCCAACGATTAATCTGAAGTTCCAAGGCCTGACATTGTGCTGTTGTCAATGGATCCGGATAAGCAAAGTCAAATCGCAATCGTTGTGCGTCCACCAGAGAACCCCTCTGAATCACAGCATCACCCAAATGCTTTCTTAACGCTGCATGTAGCAAATGTGTGGCCGTATGATTTGCCATGATATCCCAACGTATCGCATTGACCTGTGCATCAACTGATGCCCCTACTTTAAGTTCTCCAGATTTCATTTGCCCTATATGTAAAATCGCATCGCCTAAAGCTTGCGTATCCATCACTTCAAAACAACCA
>JAAZZZ010000113.1 GCA_014238985.1 Gammaproteobacteria bacterium | reverse complement strand
GGACTGAGCTGCCATTCTTTAAGAATTATTTTTTAGGTGGGATGCAAACGGTCAGAGGATTTTCAGCGAATTCTTTGGGTCCTCATGATAGCAAAAATCGAGCAATTGGAGGTTCTGTTCAAGCCTATGCCAATGCTGCTATTATTTTGCCTCAGTGGTTTAATGAAGATGTGAGGTTATCTGTATTTTTAGATGGAGGAGGTGTGGGGGCTCGATCGATTCAATCTTCAAACGCACGTTATTCAGCTGGGCTTGCTATTCAATGGCGTACAGCCCTTGTGCCGTTGGTGTTTTCTTTTGCTTTGCCTCTCAATAAAAAGCCTGGAGATCAAAAAGAATTCTTTGCCTTTGAATTGGGCACAGTTTTGTAGTGATTTTCACAAATTGAACATGTTAGACTTGGGTAAGTTTTACCGAGGATAGGTAAGGTGTATCAAGGTTATAGAGGAGAGGTTTATGAAGATCAATAAGATTTTAATAGTGTTATGTGCATTATGTTTTGGACCAATTTGGGCCAGTAATTTTCCGATGGGCGTGGTCGATACTAAACAAATTATTCAATCTTCTTCACGTTTGAAAACGGCTTCGGCTCAGTTAAAAAGTCGTTTTAACCAGCGTAGCCATTTACTATTAGCGGAACGAAAAGCATGGATGGCAGATCTTGAAAAATCCCGTAAAGACGGTCCTGTACTCTCCGCTCAAAAGAAAGCAGCGATCCATGATGCTTTGTTAAAGCGGGAGCAATCACTCAGAAAAAAACAATTGGCGTTTTCACAGCAGGTCATGAAAGCGCAACAGCAGGTGATGGATGGTGTTTATTCGGATCTTAAATCCATTGCAGCACGATTAGCTAGAACACAGAAACTTTCGTTGGTCTTAGATCAAACGGGGGAAGTACTGTATGTCAATCCGACGTATAACTTAACTACAGCAGTTAAGAAACAGTTTAAATAAAGCTTTGCTGATGTAAAGCGGGGCTTGCAGGTCATGAATTGTGTTCGCCCAACTGGTAGGTCTTAATATCGTAAGCTGTTTTGTAAGTTTAGTTTTGAAGTTGGTTTTCTTTTGAGGTGCTTTACGCTACGATATACCTGTTTTTTAGGTTAGGCTAAGATTTTGACACAAGATTTAACACGTTCGTGGACGGTGAGTGAGTTGGCTTCTGTGGTATCAGGGGTTGTGGTTGGACAAGGTCAACATATCATCACTCAAGTGGCCGCTTTATCTTCTGCCGGGCCGGCTGCTGTTTCTTTTTGTGAGTCTGCTATGCAGGCTCAATTGCAGGTTACGCAGGCAGGGGTGATTTTAGTGCAAGATGCGTTGCACGATGCGTGTCCTTTACATGCAATTATTGTTGATCAGCCGCGATTGGCTTTTGCAAAGCTATTGAGTACTCTGTTTCCTAA
Source organism: Gammaproteobacteria bacterium (assembly GCA_014238985.1). Lineage (GTDB taxonomy): Bacteria > Pseudomonadota > Gammaproteobacteria > Comchoanobacterales > Comchoanobacteraceae > UBA729. The sequence continues at coordinate 1,844 of JAAZZZ010000113.1, read as the reverse complement.
AACACGGCCTGATGCTGGCATTTCAGATGCCGCAATCATTGAAGATACATGTCAGATCGATCGTACGGCCTCTATAGGTCCGGGGTGTGTTTTAGGCTCAGCGTGTGTGGTTGAATCAGGGGTTGTTTTAGAGGCAGGTTGTGTTTTAGGTTCTGGGGTGCGTGTGGGCCGAGATACACATCTATTCCCACGGGTTACGCTGTATTCAAATACTGAATTAGGACAACGCTGTGAGGTGCATTCAGGCGCAGTAATCGGTAAGCCTGGGTTTGGTTTTGTGCTGGATCATCAGAAGCATTGGAACAGTGTTCCTCAAATTGGGCGTGTTCGTTTAGGCAATGATGTGGTGATTGGTGCAAATACCACCATTGATTGCGGTGCTTTGAACGATACGATCATTTCAGATGGTGTTAAATGTGATAATCAAGTTCAAATTGGGCATAATGTCGTTGTAGGTGCGCATACGCTGATTTGTGGCTGTGTGGGTATTGGTGGCAGTGTCGAGATTGGGCCTCATTGTGTGATTGGAGGACAAAGCGGGATTGCAGATCATATTAAGATTGCAGAAAATGTGATGTTAGCAGGAAGCAGTGGTGTGGGGCAGGATATTTTAGTTTCGGGTGTATATGGAGGTGATCCGGCTCAACCCATCATGCAGTGGAAGCGTAGTTGTGTGCATATTGCACAGTTAGATCGATGGGCTCAGCGTATTCGAGCATTGGAGATGAATTGTGAATGAAGTATTGATAGATGAAATTTTAAACTTAATGCCTCATAGATATCCTTTTGTTTTGATTGATCGAGTGACTTCGTGTGTATCGGGTCAGTCCATTCACGCCATTAAGAATGTGAGCATTAATGAGCCTTATTTTATGGGACACTTTCCGAACAAGCCTGTGGTGCCAGGTGTTTTAATCATTGAATCAATGGCGCAAGCAGCGGGTATCTTAATGTTAGCATCTTCTCAACAACCTTCGGATGAACAAGCTTTATATTTGCTTGCAGGTGTTGATCGTGCGCGTTTTAAGCAAATGGTGTTGCCGGGTGATCAAATGCATTTGCATTTAAATTTAGATAAAGAACGGCAAGGAATTGCGCTGTTTTCAGGTGAAGTTAAGGTATTAAACGAGGTGGTATGTTCAGCGAGTCTGTTATTAGCAAAGCGGGGATGATTCATCCAAGTGCTCAAATTGCATCTGATGTTAAATTGTCTGAAGGTGTAGAAGTTGGGCCTTTTTCGGTGATTCACTCAGGTGTTAAAATTGGAGCACGCACACGAATTGGTTCACACTGTGTCATTGGTGAAGGGACGCATATAGGTGCTGACAATCTGTTGCATCCTTTCTCGTCGATTGGGGGCGCTTCCCAAAGCCGAGGGGGGAGTGAAGAAACAGGGGCACATTTAGAGATGGGCGATCGTAATGTGATTCATGAGTACTGTACTTTGAATCGAGGTTCATTGGCAGACGGAGGTGTCACGCGTATTGGCAATGATAATTTATTCATGGCTTATGTGCATGTTGCGCATGATTGTCGTATTGGCGATCATGTTGTTTTGGTGAATCACACCACTTTAGGCGGGCATGTGCAGGTGAACAATGGGGCCGTGTTGGGTGCTTTTACAGCTGTGCGTCAATTTTGTCGTATTGGTGCGTATAGTTTTTTAACTGAATCAGCTGCGTTATCACGAGATGCTATGCCTTATGTGTGTATGCGACGTATTCCTCCAACAGTGTTAGGTATTAATCGAGTTGGATTAAGGCGGCATGGTTTTGATGAAGATCAAATAGCCATGATTTCTGAAGCCCATCGTGCTGTTTTTAGGCGCAATCTTTCTGCAAAAG
>JAAZZZ010000112.1 GCA_014238985.1 Gammaproteobacteria bacterium | reverse complement strand
AGGCAGGAGCAGATTGGTCTGTGGAAGTGACTGAAGCGCTCATTGAAGGTTTGAATCAGGTGGAAGGTGTTTTGGATGTTTCCGTGGTATTGGGTCGTACGGTTTCATCGATAGAAAATGCGGGTTAACCTGATTCAATAGCGTTTATATTGAATCAAGTTGCCAATGGATTTCATCTTGTGCGTGTTGTTTGAGTTGAGTATTGGTTTGAGAAAAATGTTTGCAGGTTAAAAATCCACGGTGTGCAGATAAGGGTGAGGGGTGTGGTGCTGTGAGTTGTGTGTGTTTCGAATCAATACACTGTGCTTTGCGTTGCGCATGTGCGCCCCAGAGTAAAAAGACCACATGTGGTTGTGTTTCACTGATCACTTGAATGATGCGATCTGTGAAGCGTTCCCATCCTATATTTGCGTGAGCATGTGCTTGCCCTGCCTCAACGCTCAGTACCGTATTGAGGAGCAAGATACCTTGTTGTGTCCATTGTGTGAGATTGCCGTGATTGGGTGGCGTCAGGCCTAAATCATGATTGAGGGCCTGAAAAATATTCTTTAAAGAAGGCGGGGGGCGTATGCCGTCAGGGACAGAAAAACAGAGCCCATGGGCTTGACTTGGACCATGGTAGGGGTCTTGTCCCAAAATCACCACACGGACCTTGTCCAAAGGTGTGAGTTTAAGGGCCTGAAAATGTAGCGATTGAGGGGGGTATACCGTGATGCCGCGTTGCCTTTGATGATTGATATGATCGATCATTTTTTTAAAATAAGGATGTTGTTTTTCTTCAGCTAAGGTGCTGTGCCAGGTGGGGGTGCTCATGTATCAATGTCCTTGAATTGAGGGCCTTGGCCGCCTTCGGGCGGGACCCACGTGATCTGTTGAGGGTCTTTAAGCGTGCATGCTTTGCAGTGGATACAGTTACCCGCACTGAGGTGAAAGGCCTGTGTGGTTGGGTCAATGGTATAGACTTCTGCAGGGCACAGCGCCATCACCGGATGGCCTTTGTGTAAAGTCTGTGTGTGATCAGGGGTGTGAATCTTTAAATGCGGGGGTTGATCTTCACGATGGAATACCTGTGTTTCATAAACACTGCTACTTTTGTTGAAGGTTAAGGTGCCGTCGTAGCTGTGTTTGGGATGGCGTGGCGGCGCTGTTAATTCGAGTGTTTTCGGTGGGTGAAGGGGATAGGTCCAGGGTGCTTTGCCTTTGAATAGATATTGATCGATACAGCCATAGGCCAGTCCAAAATATAAACCTTTGTTCAAAGCAGGCTTAAGATTACGTGCACGCAAGAGTGCTTGTCCAATTGAGCCCTTGCGAACGGCTTGATCATAGTTGTGCATTTCGGGGTGATTGGGATCATAGTGGTCAGCTGCTAACATGCCAGATTGTATGGCGTGATGCATGCCCTTCATCGAGGCTAAATCCAGCATTCCAGCTGCACAGCCCAGTAAAGCTCCACCTGGAAAATTTAATTGAGGTAAGGCTTGCCAGCCCCCTTCATTCAAGGCGCGTGCAGCATAACCCATGCGTTTGCCAGCGCGTAGCTGTGGTGCGATGGCCGGGTGCGTTTTAAAGTCTTGTAGACACTGGTGTGGATCTGAATGCGGGTTTTCAAGGCCGCTCACCCAGCCAATGGCCAATTGATCGTTAGGATAGTGATAGATAAATCCGCCGCCATAGGCGCTCGATGACAGGGGCCATCCTACCGTATGAATGACCTTGCCGGGTTGGCTTGGCGCTGTCCAAATTTCACGCACACCTAAGGCGTAGTGTTGAGGGACTGTGCTGAGCTGGAACCGTTGAATCACCTCTTGTGAGAGGTGGCCACCACAGCCTTCTGCCAGCCAAGTTGTGTGTGCCATAATGTCGGTGCCAGGTGTGGTGTTTTGGGTGGGTTGTCCTTGCATATCCAATCCCATGGCGCCTGTTTGTACGCCTTGGACACGATTGTCTTGCGTATGTAAGGTTTGAGCGGCGATACCTGTCAGTATTGTCACGCCCTGTGCGGTGGCTTCAGCGGCTAGGATTTGACACAATTGGCTGATCGAAACCAAATAATTGCCCGTATTTTTGAGCCCAGGTGGTACAGGTAAACGACACTGTTTTTGAGGGGTCATCCACCAGAATTCATCGGATGTGACGGCCTGTGGCGGATGTTTGAGTGCATTTTTCCAATTTGGATGAAGTTGATCAAGGGTTTGGGGGTTGAGTATGCCACCTGAAACGGTATGTGCACCAATATTGGGGGCTTTTTCAAGCACACAAATGTCAAGTTTTTCAGGGCGTTGAGCTAATCTTAACGCAGCACTGAGACCGGCCAATCCTGCACCAACAATCAGTACATCGAATCTGAGTGTTGAGTCAGAGGCTATCGGCATCAATGGCCCTCACTGTCATGGATCAAAGCGTGTAAGTTAACGTTTTATGTGCAAGATGTCTATGTGTGGACACCATGATTTTTGAATAAAATCCCCTTGTTTTATGGCTTTAATGTAGTATTTGAAATTAAGAAAATGTTTTGAATGTGTTTAAGCCTTTCTTAAGGCGGGCCTGCTATACTGAAGTATAGGTCATTTTTTCTATAACAATAATGAATTGATGGAGCCATACAATAATGCAGGGTCAAAGCACATTATCAGCGACAGCGAGAAATGAAGCATGGCAGGCGACCTTAGCCGGTTCTCCTTTGATCAAGGACATACTGAATGAAGAGTCTGATTTTTTGATAGGGATCAGTAGACTATTAGCATGGCAGCAATCTGCGCCTTCAGAAAAGCCACGTTTGGTCTTGCCGGTGGCATTTAGACTATTGGAGCAGGGCACTGACTCTGGTGATGCAGATCTGAAATCAAGTATAGCGCATTTTTTTCAATTTCTGCGTCAGCCTACTGATTCTTTTGAGTCTCAGCTTACATTCAGCGCAGTTGATTTTTTTGGGCCTGCATGTGCCGGCCAAGACGAATTCTTATTTCCCCTACAACAGATGGGGTTGATTGAACCCGTGCCAAGCGCTCCAGATTCTACAGAGCTCGATCAGTGGAGAATTTCTGAACATCTTCGCACTTGGATTTTGCATTCTGAGCCAAAAGATTTATTTATGATATTTGCTGATGGTGGTCGTGGACATGCGCCACATTATTTTGCCTCAATGCTGAGTATTGATGAGCGTGCATCACAAGCTTCAAAGCTTCGCTGTTTTGATCCTCAGATTTTTGATAGAGAGGTTGCACCACAGATGAGTGAGACTTATCAAGCATTCGTTT
>JAAZZZ010000111.1 GCA_014238985.1 Gammaproteobacteria bacterium | reverse complement strand
TCTGATCATCCCGAGCCTCTACACCCTCACCAGCCTGCATTTGTTGTCTATACTCTGCTATAACTTGTGCACGCTGCGCTTTTAATTCTAGGTTCTTTCTCCTTGCTGCAAATACTGCATGTGATGCAAGAGCCCAATCTGGACAACCCTCTTTATGCTCTATAAATTCTGTAAATAATGCATGCGATGCAAGAGCCCAAGCTGGACAACCCTCTTTATATTGAGTCAATTGTGGCTCTGTGTGTGAGTCTGCTGATCCTGATAACATGTCATATCTCCTATTATTTGTTTTAAGCCATTATTTCATATAATCAATTACATCAATCTATTATAGATCAAACTATGTCTCAAATGTTTAACATGCCGCTTATTGTACAGTTTAAATGTTAAAGAAACCTTAAATATTTAAATCAATAGGCCCTCAAAAACCCTTATATTCATTCAATGACTGTGCATTGATGCATCTTTTCAATTAAACCATGTAAACAGCACGGTCCAATCATTTGACACTGTTATGAGCGGGTGTGACAATGGGGCTGTTGAAAACTGCATGTAGGCAGGATATCACTAGGCAAAAACAATTGAGAAATAGGAATTTTTTGAACATAAATGAATATTTTAATCGCGTTTTTAACACAGTGAGCGCCGTATACATTCAGTTTACAACAACCCCTCAATCGAATCGCTTCTTGCGTTAGGGAATGTGCTGCGTGACATACGGATATCGACTCACCCTCTGCCTCATGATCATGAGCTGTTTAGCCGCTTGTAAAACGCACTCCGTTTGGAACAGCCCCTACCCTCAGGCTTGGTTGAAACGTAATGTTTATTTTTCAGCTTTTTCAGCGCCGCCTAAAACCCTAGACCCGGCACGCGCTTATTCTGCTGATAGCTTTGTATTTTTAACACAGATCGTTGAACCCCCTGTACAGTACCACTACCTCAAACACTCAGACCAGCTCACCCCCCTCGCTGCAACCGCTTTACCTCAAGTCCATTTTTTAGATCAAAACCATCAACCTTTACCACGCACCACTGACCTTAAAAAAATTGCCTATACTGTGTACGATATTCACCTACGCAACGATTTAAACTATGCCCCTCATCCTGCATTTGCTCAAACCCCTCAAGGACAGATGGCCTATCGTCCTTGGCCCAATCAACCGGTGCCTAGAACGCTACAAGATTTTATACTACACCATACCCGCACCGCCACCGCAGAAGATTTTGTCTATCAAATCAAGCGCTTAGCCAGCCCAAAAACCAATTCGCCTATTTTTGGACTCATGCGTGAGCACATCGATGGCCTAAATGCCTTACATCAACAATTAAACACTTGGATCAAAACACACCCCGACGCTTTGAAAAAAAATCATTTTTTAGACTTAAGACATTTTCATTTATCAGGGGTGCATGCTGTCTCTAAAACACATTATCGAATTCGACTGAAAGGACATTATCCCCAATTTATGTATTGGCTGACCCTACCCTTTTTTGCACCAACGCCTTGGGAAGTAGACGCATTATATGCTCAACCAGGCTTTGCTGAACATAATTTAGATTGGAATTGGCAACCCATCGGCACAGGGCCATATCAATTGACCGTCAATAATCCTAACCGTATCATGGTCCTCAACAAAAACCCTCACTTTCATTTTGAAGCCTTTCCAACAGCGCCTGCCACGCTCAAAGACCCTCAATTGACACAACGTGCAGGACAGCGTTTACCGTTTATCGACACGGTCATCTTTACCTTAGATAAAGAAAATATTCCCAGATGGCATAAGTTTTTACAAGGCTATTATGATCGATCGGGCATCAGTGCAGACAGTTTTGACAGCGCCATCACCCTGAATGAAGACGGCACGCCCGCACTGACCCCTGCCCTTCAACGTAAGCACTTGAAACTCTATACCACCGTCAGTCCTGATATTTATTACCTAGGGTTCAACATGTTAGATCCGATTGTAGGCGGTGCTTCTTTACGTGCAAAAAAACTACGCCAGGCCATTTCACTGGCGATTGATTATGCACAATACATTCGATTGTTTATGAATGGACGCGGCGCCGTAGCCCATGGCCCGATTCCGCCCACCATCTGGGGCACACATTCTGGCTCACAGGGCATTAATCCACTGATTTATACCTGGATGAACAATCACGCACAACAACGCACTGTCAAACAAGCCCGCGCTTTATTGGCTGAAGCAGGTTACCCTCAAGGGCTCGATCCCAACACACAACGGCCTTTGATTTTAAACTACGATGTCACACTTTCAGGCCAACCTGATGATAAAGCACGCTTGGCTTGGATGCGTCTACAATTTAGAAAACTGGGGATTTCCCTTCAAATTCGCGGCACACAATATAATCGCTTTCAACATAAAGCCCAACAGGGCCAATTACAAATTTTCAACTGGGGCTGGTCTGCAGACTACCCTGACCCTGAAAATTTTCTCTCGTTACTCTATGGCCCCAATGGTCAAGTCAAACACCATGGTTCTAATAGTAGCAATTACGATAATCCAAAATATGATCGTTTGTTTGAACAGATGAAGAACATGCCCAACACCCCTGAACGCCAAAAAATCATTGATCAAATGGTCGATATTGTACGCGAAGATGCCCCTTGGGTCTGGGGCATGCATTCTAAATCTTTCAGTTTATCGCAGCATTGGATGAGCCCTGATATTCAACATCATTTTGGAGGCAACACACTCAAATACACTTGGCTTAACCCTCAACTCAGAATTGAAAAAATTCAAGCCTGGAATCGTCCCCATATTTGGCAGGCAGGGTGGCTGATCATTCTGCTCATCTTGGGTTTAGGCGCTGCTTTATGGCAAATGTCCTGTCGACAACGCCAGCGCGCAACCTCACAACATGACAGTCATCCAACCAGCAAGGAATCTTCGTGATGTGGCAATATTTAATCCGTAGAATTTTGTATGCAATCCCTATTTTATTGATGGTGAATCTTCTGACATTTTCCCTCTTTTTTATGATTAACAGCCCCGATGATATTGCTCGAATGCAGTTAGGCGGCAAACACACCACACCCGCAGCCATTGCACATTGGAAAGCAACACATCATTACAATTTACCACTGTTTTATAACGCTCAAGCACATCAAACAGCTCAAATCACAGACACACTGTTTTTTCAAAAAACCATGCATTTATTTACGTTCAGATTCGGACAATCCCTCAGTGAACGAGATATTGTTGAAGACATGCGTCAACGTATGGGCCCTTCTTTAGCCATTGCCGTGCCCACCCTCATCTTTGGCATT
>JAAZZZ010000110.1 GCA_014238985.1 Gammaproteobacteria bacterium | reverse complement strand
TTGCGGAGATGTTTCTAGAGGTACCCCACCTATTTCAGAGAGTAAGATGCTTGATTTAAAGAAAGCGGCATGTCGGGCTGAATATCTTTGATAGTACAGGCACAAGAGAGTGTGTTTGTGCCAGTGTCCTGTCCATTTTCCCATGTCAGTGAGTAAGATGCTTGGTAGGCATCTTTAAGGTCTTGCTGATCTTGTGGGTTCAGTTTTTTCAAGAGGCATTCAAGGGGTGTTTTATACTGTTCAAACAGTAAAACCATGATGCCATCGGGTTCGAGGAAGACTTGTATGGGTTTTGGTGCTAATAAATAGAGTAAGTCAGTGGGTAATAGTTTGAGTGGGATTTGAAGTTCTCGGCCATTTGGATCATCGTTTGTGATTGCAAGGCAAGGGGCTTGATCTGGCTCTAATTTCAATGTTATTGAGTCTGTGAGTTGTATACTTTGTGGTGTCACAGTTAGGTTGCTTGGGATCTGATTTTTGATGCTTGCAGGCGCTTGAAGTGTTTGGCGCAAGGATGCGATTGATTGCTGAATCTGATCAGCAGAGTTAAGCCACCGTTCAAGCTCTGTAAAGCCTTTTTGTTGAGAGATTTCCAGCGCGGTTTGGCCGTTGCCATTTTTTGCATAAATTGCTTCGCGTGACAGGTATAGCAACAAAGCCTGCACGCACTCTAAACGCCCATGATAAGCTGCAAGGTGCAGCACGCCTGCGCTCTGTTTATTTACAAGATTAAGATCAGCGCCAGCCTCAAGCAAAGCCTGCACACAGTCTGCACACCCCTTTTTAGCCGCCCAATGCAGCGCGCTTTCACCCCACTCATTTGTAGGATCAGGACCATCAGCACCCCCCTCAATCAAAGCCCTTACACAGTCTGCATGCCCTTTTATAGCCGCCCCGTGCAGTGCGGTGTTGCCCAGCGCATTTGTAGAATCAGGATCAGCGCCAGCCCCAAGCAAAGCCCGCACACACGCTGTATGGCCCTCTTGAGCCGCACACATCAAGGCCGTAGCGCCCAATCCATCTACAGCATCCACAGCTGCACCCGCTTGAAGCAATGCCTCCACACACTCTAAATGGCCATTTAAAGCCGCACACATCAAGGCCGTTTTGCCATCTTCAAGCACAGCATGCACATCCGCACCCGCTTTAATCAATGCCTCCACACAATCTACATGGCCATTGAAAGCCGCACCCATCAAGGCCGTTGTGCCACTTTTAAACACAGCATTCACAGCCGCACCCGCTCCAAGCAATGCCTCCACACAATCTTCATGGCCATTGAAAGCCGCACGCATCAAGTCTCTCTCTAAATTTGGCATAACCAAGTCTCCTTATCATTTCATTTGAATGCTTGAATTAATTATAAAATTACAAAGATTAAGGTTTCCTTAACTAAGCTATTATCCATTCCAATGATTAAATCATCCTACACACAAACCTTCAAGCACTGTATTAAATGCTTTTAAAGCATCTGCATGATGCTTATGATCATGTTTAAACTGAACTAAAGGCCCTGCATGGATGCTCACTATAACCCCAACATCATTGAAGCCGCTGCACTTGAATATTTGAAAACCCATGAACTCGGTGTTCCTACAACTGAAGGCTCCCCTTAATGACAGCCCATTAAAAACATCACTGCTTCAATACAAATAACGTGTTAGATGAAATGCTTGGTGATTAAAATAAATAAAACGATAGCAATAAATCATTAAAGACAATCTCGTTCAGATGCCTTTTGATTAACCATTATATGAACGCTATTGATCTATACACCCAATACAACTACAACAGATTGATCTGAGCTTGAGTATAGATTAACCATATCACTACAAATGAACTTAAACACTACATTAAGATCTGATGATTTTCATTCAGTTTATTATCGTCTTACATCACCTAAAGGCTTCATTACTTCCCTTTAGATCTAACTGCTTCTTTAATTGAGTTGGGGCCGTGCTAAACCACGAGAACCAGAAGCACCCGACGCTCCCACAGGTAGTACTACAGGCTTTGCTCTATTAGAACCTTCTAATTCGATTGATTGACGCGCTTGAGCATCCCCTGTTTTATCGCAAGCTGATCCTTCTGATTCAGTTGGGCCTTCTGATTTTATGAAGCACTTCCTAAGGCTATAAGCGAATAAACCCACTAACACACATGTTATTGAAAGCCCCACCCAAACAGGCATGGGTAATGTTGTCAATGTCATATGGGCCATCCAATTAAAATTGATCCATTGCATCCCTACTAAAAACACACACGAGACCCCTACAACGCCCATTAGACTCGCTGCAATCGTTTTAATCACACCATCAAATCGATGGGCTTTAAGCTGATAAACATTAACCATACCGCTGACCATGATCAAACCCGTGATGATCAAAGCCCCTAGCCCTAATGTTTGCGCTAACATTGGCAATGACGCAACACCTTGGCTCATGATTGTACTTACACTGCTCCATACTGCACTCAGTGTTAATGCTTTCGCATTGGCCACCACCACAGGCACACTCAATACAACACTTGTCAATAGACCCCAAATCATTAACCCTATACCTAACAGCCAAGATTGCTTTTTCTTGGCCTCATTTAGTAAAACTTTACAACTTTCATCAGCATCTTTTAAATCTTTTGGAACCCTTGCACCCCCAGCAAGCAATGCCTCCACACACTCTACATGGCCATTTCGAGCCGCCCATATCAAGGCCGTTTTGTCACCTTCAACAACAACATGCACATCCGCACCTGCTTGAATCAATGCCTTCACACATGCTGTATGGCCCTTTATAGCCGCAATATGCAACGCGGTGCCGTCGTCGTCATAGCAGTCATGCGTTTTAATATTAGGATCAGCGCTAGACCCAAGCAAAGTCTGCACACACTCTAGATGGTTCTGTTCAACCGCCTCAATCAAGGCCGTGACGCCAAGGTGATTTTGAGCATTTATCTGCGCACCTGCCCTAAGCAAAGCCTGCACACAGTCTGCATGCCCGTTTCTAGCCGCCTTGTGCAGCGCAGTTGCCGGATCAGCGCCAGCCTCAAGCAAAGCCTGCATACGAGCTACATTCCCCGCTTCAGCCATACGGTACAGTTCGGTCTCTTTTTCACCATAATCAAGCATAATAATATCCTAAAAAATTAATATAATAAAATCTGGATTATATTTTAATATGATCAAAAGTCAAAATTTATAGCTCAAGAGTGCTGATAGGATTGATGCTTTCAGGCGTAAGTTTGACACATCATCTTTATCAAAAAAGACATGATATTGATCGATTGATGCGTTGAATCAGTTGAGCAAGGGGGC
>JAAZZZ010000010.1 GCA_014238985.1 Gammaproteobacteria bacterium | reverse complement strand
AAAGAACTGATAGACTATATTCATGGTTAATTATAAAAAGGAGTATCAATATGCCAACACAACACTCAACAGACACAGGCACTCAAGAAGCTCAGCGGGGAAACCACATATCCAATGCTTTAATCGCTTTAGAAATAGTAGGGATCTTTGTGGTGGCACTTAGTGCTTCTAGCACTGTCACCTATATCGGTCTTGCATTGATGCTTATTCCGATCGTCAGCTTGTATGGGTGGTTAACCTCAGCATCATTATGCTCAGACTGCGCAACAGATTGTAAGAATACTGCAATCATCTCAGAAGCATTAAAGTCAGAACAAAAAGTAATACCTATGGCAGAGAAAGCAGCGCAAGTAAATCAACAGACACAGCGAAACCTGAATAACTGATACTCATTGACACAACTTGCATCCTGAAAAAACAAACATATAGGCTAAATTTGAGCATGCCCCCCTATACAAATTTCATTAAAAAAACAACAACAAAAGTCATGCATCAGACCCTTTGGAAAACAAAAAGCTTGACATGTGTTTGAAAAAAAGGTAATAATTGGCTTATCATTTTTTAGCACAGGGAAGTTGCTATGAACCTACTCTTCGCACGCTCAGTTCTGCGTGAATTCTACACCGACAGCCTCGTTAACCTCGCTTCCATTGATGACATGCCACCTGCTGACATGTGTTTTGCGCATACGCTTCAAAGCACTCAAGCAGAACCTGCACGTCGAGTTGAGGATATCCAATCCAGATCCAACTGATTTAAACGCACGAACCCCACACTTAAAATCCGTATCAATTTTGATATGGATTTTAAGTATTTGGGTCAAAAAATTAACCATTCAAACAAATACGAGTATACCTGTGGGATCATCTATCTAACTACACTGAAAAAGCACTGCTAACATGCCTCAACATCAACCAGCCCCTGCAGCTGCTTCCAAGAATCCAATGGGCACGCTTTAGGTTGTTGTGCTGGCAAACAATAAGCAGACCATGTCCCCATACTATGGGTTTTAAGACATAACTTAAAATCAGGCACCGATAAATAAGCAGGTGGTAAAACACGATTTTCATGACCGAGATGATCAACTGCAAAAACAGCGCCACCCATTAGGATCGCCGCGGCAATGATCGAAACAACTAATTTTTTCATCCTCTTTATCCTTATTAAACATCAGTCAATTATAGCAGAATTAAAATATATCTGTAAGTCTTAAGGTATTTTGAGTTTATTGCATCAGTCTAAACTGCTTAGTATGAGTGATGTAGCAAGCAATCAAGGCGCTATCAATTCATATCACCGTTTTAAGCGTTAAAATAGATGTATGGATGCTTAAAAATTGTTTTTAACGATCAGATGCCTCCACCTGAACAGGCTTAACACGCATTCGACCTTGATCACGACGGGCCTGATTGGTATCGCGCAATGAATAAAGACACCCACAATATTTTTGCCGATAAAACCCTTCACGACGACTGATGGCAACCATACGCTGAGACCCCCCTCTCTTTCGCCAATTGTGCGTCCAATACATCAGCCCTGGATATTTAGCCACCGCACGCTCACCACTCCCATTAATTTGCTCAATGTCTTTTGAGCGTGAAATCGATAAAGAAGTGGCCAAAACATTAAAGCCCTCTGTATAGGCATACCACGCAGCACGCTCTAGGCGCATGTCAAAACACAGTGTACAACGATGCCCACGCTCAGGCGCATCCTCATAGCCTTCTGTGCGCTTAAACCAATCATCCACATTGTAATCATCATCTACAAATGGCACGTCATACAATTGCGCAAATTTTTTATTTTCAGCTTTACGCACTTCATACTCTTCTTTCGGCTGAATATTCGGATTATAAAAATAAACTCGACACTCAATGCCCGCTTCGATTAACGCCTCAATGACTTCACCCGAGCAAGGCGCACAACACACATGTAATAAGCATCGTGTTCCACTCTGTGGTAACGCAAGTGCGGCTCGATCAATTTCATATCCTGTTTGTGTTGTCATACCCCTACCCATGCCATTGCATTTAGAAACATTTGCATCCACGGACTATGTTCAGCCCACTCTGATGGACACCAACTGTAATTGATTGATCGCAGCAATCGCTCTGGATGCGGCATCATCAACGTGACACGACCATCATCACTCGTCAAGCCTGTGATCCCCTGAACACTGCCATTTGGATTCGTGGGATAAACCTCTGACGGTTCATGAAAACTATCAACAAATCGTAAGGTTACCCGTCCAGAATCAAGGTGTTTCGACACATCTTCTGTCTCATCAAAAACAGCACGCCCTTGTCCATGCGCCACCACAATCGGTAATATAGAACCCTCCATTCCTTTAAAAAACAGAGAATTAGACGGCATCACTTCAACCATCACCAAACGTGATTCAAATTGTTGGCACGCATTCTCGATAAAACGTGGCCAAACAGGCGCATTGGGTATTAGATCTGTCATTTCAGACAACATTTGACACCCATTGCATATGCCTAAAGTAAAGGTGTCTGAACGCTCAAAAAAGCCTTGAAGCATCTCTTTCAAACGTGTTTGATGATGCAGGATCTGTGCAACCCCACGCCCGGCACCCAAAACATCTCCAAAGGAAAATCCACCACATAAAGCCAAGCCCACAAATTGATCTAAACATGCTCGACCTTCAAGCAAGTCTGTCAAATGCACATCAATGGCCTGAAATCCAGCCAAATCAAACGCTGCAGCCATTTCTAAATGTCCCTGTGTGCCTGGCGCACGAAAAATCGCAACGTGTGGCCGAGCCTGTGAAACAGAGTGTGATACTGGTACAACAGACGTCCGATCAAAAGTCACTTTTGCCGCAGCCAATCCGCGGTCATCTGCATCCCATAAACTGTCAAATAAGGCTTTGGCCGTTTCAGGATGATCTCTAAGCGCCCGCATACGATAGCTGGTCATGGTCCACAAACGTCGCCAATCATAACGCAACGCACCTAAGACAGGGGTCCCCTGCCAAGTAAAGCTAACCTGATGGTCTGTACGCACATGCCCTAATTCAAGCATCACCAAATCAGCAGCTTCAGCCCGTGATTGAACTGTCGAGAGGGCATCTGCTTTCAACTGAACCACACAGCCACATCCTTCATAAAATAAAGCTGTCACAGGCGAGGCGCCCACCCCATCCAAAGCCACATCAACACCAATACGCGCAGCAAATGCCATTTCACACACCGTCACATATAATCCACCATCAGAACGATCATGATAGGCTAAGCCCAAATCTTCTCTGATAATGCCTTGAATGAGGTGATAAAAAGACTTTAAATGCTCTGCAGAAGGCGCATCTGCTGTTTCAAAACCGGTCATGTTCGCACAGGCAGCCAAGATCGAGCCGCCTAAGGGCTGATCTGCTTCCTTAAAACCGACCCACACTAAAGGCGCCGTTGGATCTGGGCTTAATTGAGGCGTGAGCGCACGACGCACATCCGGAACAGGCGCGTAAACGCTGACAACACCCGCACTGGGCGCTGTTACACAATGCGTTTGATCGTGTGCGTCCTTCCAATGTGTCGATAACGAGAGTGAATCTTTACCCACAGGAATTGCCACACCTAAATCAACACAATAGTTTGAACCAATAGCCGATACAGCATCATACAAGTCATTCAAACGATCAGCATCTGCACCATCTGCCAACCAATTGGCCGAACATTTAATTTGATCAATGGGCCCGATCTCAACGGCCGCAATATTTGTGATGGCTTCAGCCACCGCCAACCGTGCCGCAGCCGCTGGATGGTCCACCGCAACCGGCAAACGCTCTCCAATGGCCATAGCTGCCCCTTCATAACCCTTAAAACCACTGGCCACAATGGCATGGTCTGCCACCGGCACCTGCCAAGGCCCAACCATCTGATCACGTACCACACACCCCCCCACTGAACGGTCCGCAATGGTGATCAAAAAACTTTTATCTGCCACTGCAGGGTGTTGTAAAATCTGTTGCGCCATGGTTTCTAAATCCCATGATTGCTCTGGCCAATGTTGTAATGTCCGCTGCACAGGTTGACGCTCAAATACTTCACCTGGAGGATCCTTAAACAAAACATCCATAGGCAAATCAACATAGAACGTATCAACTGTTGGGCCTTCTAAAACCACTCGAGATGCTTCAGTGACCGTGCCCACTCCTGCATAGGGACACTGCTCTGCATTAGCACAATCCATTAGGGTCGCCAATTGATCCACTGCCACCGCTAAAACATAACGCTCTTGAGACTCATTGCACCATATTTCCAGAGCAGACATGCCCGTCTGTGCAACAGGAATTGATTCTAACTGAACCACACAACCACGCCCTGCCTCATGCACTAATTCAGGGATTGCATTGGCCAAACCGCCGGCCCCCACATCATGAATCGATAAAATTGGATTGTGCGCATCTAACATCCAACACGCATTGATCACCGCTTGACAACGCCGTTGCATCTCCGGATTACTGCGCTGCACTGAAGCATGCGCTGTGGCATTCGACACCGTCTGTTGCGACGACACCGCCCCTCCACCTAATCCCACTAATAAAGCAGGCCCACCTAACACCACCAAAGGAGATCCCACAGGCAAAGCGGCTTTATCTATGACATCCGTACACAGCTGGCCCATACCCCCCGCCAACATCACCGGCTTATGATACCCCCATCGATACCCTGCCTGGTCGGGATTAATCTGCTCAAATGTACGGAAAAATCCTGCTAAACTCGGCCGGCCAAATTCATTGTTAAAGCGCGCAGCCCCCACAGGCGCTGCTTGCATGATTTTAAGTGGAGAGGCCAAATGCGGCGCTGGATTAACAGCACCTTCCCAAACATGAGGATACTCTGGAAGATGCAGATCAGACACGACAAACCCCACCCACCCCGCTTTGGGTAATGCACCGCGCGCTGTTGCTGCTTCATCACGAATTTCACCACCACACCCTGTCGCAGCCCCTTCAAAAGGGGTTAATCCAGTCGGGTGATTATGTGTTTCTGCTTTAATGACCCAGTGTGATGGACGTGTTTGATGCGCATAACGATGGCTGATAGGATCTCTCACCCACACCGTTGCAGCATGCCCTTCAATCACCGCACCATTGTCACGATATGCAGACAAAACACCACGCGGCGCATGCGATGTGCTCGCTTGAATCATACTGAACAACCCATCCTGATCAGCCCCATCCATTGTCCAATGCGCTTTGAAGCGTTTATGTCGACAATGTTCAGAATTAATTTGTGCGAACATCATACATTCAGTGGCTGTTGCGGGTCGCTGCAGTTTTGAAAAAGCTTCACATAAATACACCTGCTCCACTTCAGATAATCCCAAACACATCTGTTCAGAAAAATCAGCCAAAACCCCAGGCTGTTTAAGGTCTAAATATGTGGGCCTATCCGAGCTTGGTTTCAGCCGATCAAAATGCTCAACAGGCGCTCGCTGACCTCGATACACCGTGTGTGTCAACGGATCTTGGCAAACTGAAATATAAGCTTCTATCGCTTGATCTTGAATGAGTTCTGAACGCTGCGCGCTCAGCACAACCAAAACCCCTGCTTCAAAATGCCCTAGGTCTGGAAGATCACACGCTTCAAGGATCGATTCAGCACGTGTGCGCCAAGCAGATACAAGACCTTGTTTGGGCATAAAAGTAATCCATTCACCGAGGAGAAGTGATACTTTATCTTGAGGATAAGCACCCAAAATCTCTATTAATTGGCGTAAGATTACATCTGTAACATCTAATGTTGGAAAATCATACACGGCATACACCTGTGCACTCACATCTGAATCAAATGTTGATAAAGCATCAAGGTAAGGCCGTTGTATCGCTGTATTTAAATCACCCAGTAAAATCATTCCGCCCCCTTAAATTTACACACATAAAACAGTGCAACGCTTCGCTGTTCAAGCATACTCGATTGTGACACAATAAAACACCTCAGATGAAATTCAACACAGAGCATGTCAACACACGTACACTTAACATTTAATACACACTCTGTTCAGGTTAAACGTTCCAATAAAAGACGCTCGCTGGCAGTGAGTATTCAAGCAGGAAAAATCGTTGTGTACGCCCCTCAACTGTGTCCTGACAAACATATTGAACAGTTACTTGAACAAAAACAAAAGTGGGTTGAACGTCACCTAAACTTATACAAAAAACAGCATGCACAAGCCAAAATTCAACATCAAGATCAACAATATTTATTTAAAGGTGAACGCCACACCTTAAAAACGCATATTGGCCCATCATCTGTCTATCATGAACCCCCTTATATCCATATCATGGCCCCCACACACACCCTTTC
Organism: Gammaproteobacteria bacterium; assembly: GCA_014238985.1. Taxonomy (GTDB): domain Bacteria; phylum Pseudomonadota; class Gammaproteobacteria; order Comchoanobacterales; family Comchoanobacteraceae; genus UBA729. The sequence continues at coordinate 5,649 of JAAZZZ010000010.1, read as the reverse complement.
AAACACTCACAAAAACATGCTTAAAGCTTGGTACCGCGCACACACCCTCAATTGGGCCCAACAAGCCTGCAAAATTTGGGGAGCACAGATGCGCTTACACCCTAAAACTGTATCAGTACGCAGCTACCGTGCACGTTGGGGCTGTTGCAATACCACCCAAAGAAAAATCACCCTACATGCCCTACTGTCTATGGCCCCTGAATATGTGTTTAACTCTGTTATCATTCACGAACTGGCACACCTTCAACATGCAAACCATTCTAAAGATTTTTGGACATTGGTCCACACATATGACCTACACCATACTCAAGCAAAACAGTGGCTTAAGCTGCACCGATACTGTTTAAACATTATTTGAGCCGCCTCCTCATAGACTTTGATCACAACTACTCCAACAGTGGTTGCTGCTTCAACCAAGCCCACGCTGCGCCTTTCACTTCGAAGATGGGGATGAACGTCACTGCTGCTCCACACAGCGGCGGTGCTGCTCCATCCACTTAAAATTACACCAATACCTGCAACCGCCCCTGAAATAATCTAAAATGTCGATCAGCTGCATGCAGTAACTGGGGTTGATGCGATGCCAGCACCCAGACACGACCTTTCCAATGATTCAAAAACACATTCCATAAAGCACTTGCTGTGAGGGAGTCGACACCCGTTAAAGGCTCATCCAATAACACCATCTTTTGCCTTGAAAGACAAACACCTATCATCGCTAAAACTTCAATTTCACCCTTTGAAAATCGCACATCCTGATCAAGACGCGTGGCCAATCCATAAGGACATTGATTCAACCAATCTCCCCAACCAATCTGCTTAAAAATCTCTAAGATATCATCCACCAAAACATGTACATGACTCCAGTCCTGAATCACAGACAAAACACTTTCACTGGATACAGAAAACACCTGCGGCAATAGCATGATCTGCCTATGTATTCCCACTCGGTCAAACAAGGGCCCTGTCCAAATTCGATCACCGGATGTCGGCATTTCTACCCCGCCTAACACCCGCAATAACGTAGATTTTCCAGCACCTGAAGCACCGCTCAAAGCCATTGAGCTTTGAGCATAAATAGAGAGGTGAATGTCCTCGAGCACAGACTGAACACCCCGCACAACACCAATATGCTTTAAATGAATACCCCAAACCCCTGATTGAACACAAAACGGCCTACGCTGCTGTTGAGTCAAACCCAAGGTAGACCATGCAACCTTTAAAGCACCATAATGTTGAAAAATCGAATGGATGCGAGCCCCCATCGACCACACTTGATGCACCAGTTGAAACCACACACACGCTACGACACCGATTTGACGCTCAACACCCTGAGTCCAACTCAACACAGTATAAAACACACACATAAACAACCAAATAGATTGAATCATCAACAACCATTCTACATGCAGATTTGCCCGACATGCAGCGCGCCATACTTGAAACTGCTGTCGGCGCATGCGACGCAAGACTTCAAACCCTCTACCACCGACCTGTGTTTTAAACCAGTTATGATAGATCGATTGCTCTAATACAGACAGTGCAATTGATAATCGATGTACCTGCCCCGAATGAAGCTGCAACCGAGTCACCGCATATAATGTTACCAGGCTGTGTCCCGTCACCCAAATGGTCACGATCTGTAAACGCATTGGATCTACTGAATACAACACAAAAATAGAAGCCCCTAAAAATCCAATGGGCATTAAAATCCCATACAATACATGTTCGAATAAAACACACACACAATTGACACAACTTGAAATCGAAAAAATCTTTTGTGGCAAAGGCACTTCCAATTGACATTGAATCAACTGCCGCCACAATGACTGACGCACATTGAAGGCTAAATGAGGACTCCAAAGCGCCCCCAAAAACCCTTGAAGACGTAAGGCAATCTGAGCCATCATCCATACACCCACCACATAAACTGCCTTTTGATGCAGCGATAATACCTCTAATGAGCCCACATAAGACAAACTGGCTTCACAGCCACTCCAAATCCAACCTAACATGAGCAAACCCACCAAAGCTGAACCATTTAAACGCACAACAGTATATAAAAACTCAAGTACAGATGAATCACACAGCTTAAACTTGCTCAAATGATAAAAATAGTTCATGACGGCATGTTAAGGATTTAATTCAATCAACACATTACCGTAACAGATTCAGAAATAGACGTTATTCAACCGGCATCGCCATAACAGCTGCCTGTAAATCTTCTATACGGTCTGTATTTTCCCAAGAAAAATCGATATCAGTACGGCCAAAATGTCCGCCTACAGACGTTTTTTGATAAATAGGTCGGCATAAATTAAGGGTGGAAATAATGCCATAAGGCGTCAAATCAAACAATGATTGTACACATTCTGACAACCAAAGATCCTGATGCTCACCGGTACCAAAGGTATCAACACGTACTGATGTCGGTTGACTGACCCCAATCGCATAAGTGATCTGTACTTCACAACGCTGAGCCAATTGTGCTGCCACAATATTTTTTGCAATATAACGCGCCATATAAGCTGCCGAACGATCAACTTTCGAAGGGTCTTTCCCAGAAAAACACCCGCCGCCATGACGTGCCATCCCTCCATAGGTGTCTACAATGATTTTACGACCCGTGAGCCCACAATCACCCACAGGACCTCCAATCACAAAACGGCCCGTAGGATTAATATACAACTTCGGATTTTTGGACATCCAGGCTTCTGGTATCACAGGTTTAATGATTTCTTCTAACACCGCTTCACGCACAGTATCCATCGAAACATCTGCATCATGCTGAGTTGAAAGCACAATATTATCAATACCACACGGTTGATTTTGAGCATCATAACACACAGTCACCTGGCTTTTAGCATCTGGACCGAGCCAAGGCAACTGTCCACTGCGTCGGCACAATGATTGTTGTCGCATCAGTTGATTGGCATAATCGATTGGCGCTGGCATGAAATTCTGAGTTTCATCTGTCGCATAACCAAAGACCAACCCCTGATCACCGGCCCCTTGGTCCTTGATATTTTGATGGTCTACACCTTGTGCAATATCACAAGATTGCTTGCCAATTGCTGTTAATACGGCACAACTGTGCGCATCAAAACCCCACTCTGAACGTGTATAACCAATCGATGACACCACATCACGCACAATGGCTTCTATATCAACCCACGCATGGGTTGATATCTCCCCTGCAACAAACACCATTCCTGTTTTGACCAGAGTTTCACAGGCAACTCTTGACTGGATATCTCGCGCAATTAACGCATCTACAATGGCATCTGAAATTTGATCGGCAATTTTATCTGGATGTCCTTCAGACACAGATTCAGAGGTAAAAACATTAACGGCCATCATCTACACCTCTCAAAATAATCCAAGTGAATTGCGGCAATGCTATCAAATTTAAACTCAACGAGCAAATGAGCAAATAGATAACACTGTATAGTGCTTTCAATCATATTCACGTATACTACTTCAAAATCACTCAGGGGGACATATATGACTTCTTCACCCAGCAGTTTCGATGCATTTCTTAAACAATTTATTCGAACACTGCCTCCAGGGCTTGCTGAATTTAAAAAAGACTTAGAGCACCATGCAAAAATCACGCTCAACCATGGTCTCAAAGAATTGGACCTCGTCACACGCCAAGAATTCGATACCCAACGTCGCGTTTTACAGAAAACACGGCATATGCTTGAAGCTTTAAATGAACGGCTCGACACGCTTGAAGGACATCAAGCTCCAAAACGTAAACCGTCCAGTCATTCAACACATACCCAACACACACCTCCTAAACGTAAACCAGCTGCCTCTAAGGCTCAACGCAAACCCGCAGCACGTAAACCCTCTGCACATAAATCTACTGCCAGCACACATACTCAACGTAAAACTGCTACACATAAACCTGACAATACCCAAACTCAACGTAAAGCCTCTGCAGGAAAATCCACGACACGCCCTCGCCCCACACGTCGCAAAAAAACATAATGGGGCTTACAACAGTTCTATCATTCAAAACATGAGCTTTTCCACTGTAAACAGCTACAGTGTGTCTGGCATCACTGCTACACACGTCACTGTTGAGACACATCTATCACCCGGCCTGCCCAAATTCACACTTGTTGGGCTCCCTGAAGCCGTGGTCAAAGAAAGCAAAGAACGTGTGCGCTCCGCCCTCATCACCAACCAACTGCCCTTCCCAAAACAACGCATCACCATCAACTTAGCACCTGCTGATTTACCCAAACAAGGCGGTTGTTTTGATTTGCCCATTGCCCTTGGGATTTTGGCAGCACAAGGTGTGTTAAAACAATCTGACTTGCATCCATTTGTATTCTGTGGAGAACTCAGCTTATCCGGACAATTACGCCCCATTACCGGTGTACTGGCCATGTTGTTGGTCAGTCAAAAAACTCTCATTCTGCCTGCCTCTCAGCCCGAATGCCAAGCCTTACCACACGCTAAATCATGTTTAATCGCCTCACAATTACTCGAAGTCATTGCCCACCTTAAACAACAAAAATGCTTACCTAAAACGCAAGCACATACATGCGAGCAACCGCTTCCTGATCCAGATTTTAAGTCCGTCATTGGACAATCACTGGGCAAATATGCCTTGATGTTATCGGCCGTAGGCGGTCATGCCTTACGCTTTATCGGTCCTCCAGGGTGTGGAAAATCCCTACTGGCTCACCTGCTCGTCGATTGCTTGCCCACCTTGAACGAAACCGATACATTCACCTGTGCAACGCTTCGCGCAGCTGCACAATTACCGGTTAATTTTTCAAACCGCCCCCCCTTTAGAGCGCCACATCACAGCATCTCTCAAGCAGGCTTGATTGGTGGCGGCACACCTGTACGCCCTGGAGAGATTTCCCTTGCACATAAGGGTGTCCTCTTCTTAGATGAAGTGGCAGAAATCCCTCGCAAACAACTCGATAGCCTGAGGGAACCTATTGAACAAAGCTATATTCACATCGCACGTGCAGGGCATCACATTCAATTCCCTACTGAATTTCAGCTGATCTGCGCAATGAACCCTTGCCCCTGTGGCTATAGCACACATCCACACATCTCATGCCAATGCACCCCTCATGCCATTCAAATGTATCAGACACGCATCTCCGGACCACTGCTCGATCGCATTGGATTACATGTCCATTTAAATGCTCCAGCACACAACACACCCCCATCTACAGATGAGATTTTGCTGAGCATCAAACACATTCAAACCCTACGTGCAGTACAACAACAACGTCAGGGCTGCTTAAATCATCAACTCAATACTGCCCATCCAATATTAAAGCAAAACACATCCTCTAAAGCGCACACAATGCTGTCAAACATCTATCAAAAGCAACATCTTTCAATGCGTGCTCTGGGCCACCTTCACACCACAGCTTTCACAATTGCTGATATATCAGATAGCCCGCACATCAGCGTTCAGCACATCGAACAAGCATTGATGTTTCAAAAGAACATCACACACAAACACGCAACACCGCATACAATTTAATCCGATCGTAATGGCCTGCTAGCTTTCAAGAACAGCTTATTGAACTCAAGTTCGCCACACCACAATGCGCTTTTTTTACAAAGCTTAATCTTTTATGGTGCGTGCCCTAAAGCTGCATCATCCTG
>JAAZZZ010000109.1 GCA_014238985.1 Gammaproteobacteria bacterium | reverse complement strand
GAAGGTCAAGATGACACAGTGTCACTTGATGAAAGCACAGCCCCTTTGCCTACACTCTCAGTGGGGGATCAACTGGCCTTAACTGACGTTGAGCCCGTTCAACATTTCACAGAACCGCCGCCACGTTTTACTGAAGCAAGCCTGGTTAAAGCGCTTGAAGAACATGGAATTGGTCGCCCGTCTACGTATGCCAGTATTATTTTAACTTTAAAAAACAGAGAATATGTGACCTTGGATAAAAAACGCTTTTACCCCACCGATGTCGGCACCATTGTCAGTGATTTTCTCGGCAATCACTTCACCCACTATGTTTCATATGAATTCACTGCAGAACTCGAAGATCAATTAGACGCCATTGCACGCGGAGAGCAAAATTGGGTCCCAGTGATGTCTGACTTTTGGGCCCCTTTTCATAAACAAGTTGACCATGTTGAAGAAACCGTGAGCCGAAAAGATGTGACGCAAACACCGATCGATGAAGCCTGTCCTGAATGTCAAAAACCACTCAGTATTCGACTGGGACGACGTGGTCAATTCATCGGTTGTACGGATTATCCAAATTGTACTTACACACGCAACCTTGATGGAGACAGCGAACCAGAGCCCACCGAACAAGCCCCCATTGATCATGCTTGCCCTCAATGTGAAGGTGAATTGATTCATCGATCGGGTCGTTATGGTCCTTTTATCGGCTGCAGTCAGTACCCGAAATGTAAATATATTGAATCCTCACAGCCCCCTAAAACACTTGATGTCAGCTGTCCCAACTGCAAACCTGGACAACTCATTGAGAAAAAAACACGCCGCGGCAAACCTTTCTTCGCCTGTGATCAATATCCAAAATGCAAATATGCCTTATGGAATAAACCCATTGCTCAAGCCTGTCCAACCTGTAAATGGCCTTTAACAACGGTTAAAACAACTAAAAAATCTGGCACAGAGCGTTTATGTCCTGAAGAAGGTTGTGATTTCAAAGAAGCTTATACTGCAGATGACGCTGACAGTTAAGCCATGGGGCTGCATCGATTCAAAATGTGCATCATTAAAGATTCTCGCTTGCATCTGCATTCAAAATCAGTTGAAATAACCTCATTGATGATTGGGGGTACATAATGTCTACAGCGAAACAACCGTGTGTCTGCGTCCTGATGGGCTCTCCATCTGACCATGAGACCATGCAACATTGTATCAATACGCTTCAAGCGCTTGGGATTAAGACTTTTGTAAAAATCGCCTCGGCACATCGCACACCGGAGCAAGTCATCACTCAAATCACACAGGCTGATCAGAATGACTGTCGAGCCTTTATTGCCGCTGCAGGGCTGGCTGCACATTTAGCAGGCATGGTCGCTGCACACACCCAAACTCCGGTCATTGGTGTACCTTTGAAGGCCGAATTAGACGGGCTCGATGCATTACTGTCAACCGTTCAAATGCCAGCGGGCTGCCCTGTCGCCTGCATGGCCATTGGAAAAGCTGGCGCAATCAATGCAGCTATTTTAGCGGCACAAATGATTGCCTCCACTGAGCCTGCTGTCGCTGAACAACTCCTCACCTTTAAACAGAAGACACAAGCCTCTCGCACAAAGAAAGCCGATGAAATTCACGCACGTTATGCCCATGATACAGCAACATGATGCGTCGAATCGTGCACATATCAATCTTACACGCTTGACCCTCTGGCTATACACCAGCTTTTTAAGCCCCTGCTGATCCTATCTAATGAACACCCTCATCATGCCAAGATGACTTGACATTTAGACGTAAACTCAACCATGCTGTATATTATTTTTCATAGAAAACACGGCTGACATATGCACGTTAAAGAACAAGATACACACATACTCAAGAACATTTTGATGATATTCGATAACCTACAGCGTCGAAAGGACACATCAGTAGAAGCAAGAACACAATTGAAAGAAGAAGCAACAACACAATTGATAGCATCATTTAATCAACTTAAATCATTGCATCTGGATTTAAGTCATCACGCAATGGATGATTTGGCCGCAACAGCACTTGCTGAGGCACTCACAACATGTAAAGCGTATCAACCGACACATCTAGATTTGAGCCACAATGAGATTCACCCTGGGGGCATCAAGGCACTTGCTCAAGCACTCAAGCACAAAAATCGTCTAGAATCTCTAAATTTGAGCTGCAACCCGATCGGTACTACAGGCGCAACAGAGATTCCTAAAATATTCAACGACAACACCTCAAAACTTCAAACGCTGCTATTGCACAATAGCATGATAAACCCGATAGGCATTATCACGTTGGCCTCTCACCTGAAGCGCTCAAATCTTAAATCGCTCGATCTCAGCCATAATGCTATAACCCATACAGCCGCGCAAGCACTCTCCAAAGCACTCCCTGTCTGCAAGCTTCAAACACTCACGCTGTCTAGCGAGGATATGAGCTCTACAGTCAAAAAGGGGCTTTTGGCAGCCGCTGAACATTCACCAGTTACAATTGTCTTTAATGACCCAAAACCTTACACGCAGATCGCACCAGCGCTGGCTATTAACATTGGATTAAGCTTACTTTTCGGTCTTGCGACGACTGCCTTCACGGCACACATGCTTGGCCTAACAGTCGCGACTGCAACCCTACTCAGCACCCCCTTTGCCATGAGCCTGGCTGTTGGCGTTGTTGTGACTACACTTGCTTTCTGTGCTGCCTCATCTTGTATGTCTGTTTGTCTACCACACATACAGACTGCATCTCAAACGTCATCAAGTGCACTGGGCCTGGCAGTTTCAAACACAAGAGTAAAACATGACCCTGCTGAAGCAACAGCAGCTCACTCTACAGTAGCAGCTCACCCTGCAGCATAAGCCCCTAACCTTCATCTCGAATGAGCACGCTCAACCTGATGAACACCTGCTTTATGCCTTAATGTTTCCTTAAGCATTTTGTATTATACTTCAGGCATATTTCGACTTTGATTGTATTTATTAATTTCTAGGAGCATCTCATAAGACCTATCGAAACCAAAACAGTGATATCGGAAGATCGGCAAAGCTTGACGCTGAGCGATGACACCCTTAACCTTCACGAGACAAGAAACCTTGCCCAACTTATGCAATCTCATCCGGACCTTAGCATGATCAGTTTGTCCAATTGCAACATTGATGATCAGCTTGTAAAAATGCTCGCCAAAGCAATGAAACGTAGCAAAATTGAATCCATAGGTTTAACTGAAAACAACATTGGCGATAAGGGCGCACAAGCGCTTGCTGAAGCATTCCCATTCATGCCACAGCTCAAAGCCCTTCATCTAGATGGAAACAATAATATTGGGGATGCGGGTAATCAGGCCTTGTATCAGGGCGCGCGTCTCTGTGCAGAAAAGGGACAGTTTA
>JAAZZZ010000108.1 GCA_014238985.1 Gammaproteobacteria bacterium | reverse complement strand
TTTTTGACCCACAAACCCGACAAATGACATTGCGTGCACACATCATACATCCATCTAAAACACTCACTTCTGGATCATTTGCGACCGTTTTAGTGCCTTATGGTCCAACAAAACCGACCATCTCACTCCCTGAATCAGCCATTGAATCTGAGTCAGGTGGCGCAGCTGTTTGGGTCGTATCCAAAAACGTCGTCAAAAAACGCTCTGTCAAATTAGGAGATGCTTTGCCTAATGGCTATACAACCATCAAAAGTGGACTTAAATCGGGTGAATCCGTTGTGATTTTAGGCGGACTTAAATTATATGATGGACAAGCTGTAGTGCCCCAAATGGCTTCGAAAACATGAACACCGATGTTTTTATCAAAAGACCCGTCTTTGCAATTGTTTTAAATTTAGTACTGATCTGCCTAGGACTGCTTAGTTTTACAAAACTGAGCATTCGGCTGTATCCTGATGTCAGCCCAACCGTGATCACCATCAAAACGGTCCAAGTAGGCGCCAGCGGTAAAGACATTGAAAGCTTTATCACCACCCCTATTGAAGCTCAAATCTCTGGCATTAAAGACCTGGATCATACTGAATCACGCTCTCAACAAGGCCTCAGTGCAATCACCCTTCATTTTAAAACAGGCTCCAATCTCAATGAAGCCCTCAGCAACGTAAACAGTAAGGTTGAAGCCGCACGCCATCAATTACCTGATGATGCAGAAACACCCATCGTTGAACAATCTGATCCAGATTCACAACCTATTTTATGGCTGAGCCTCACCAGCCAAACGCGCTCTTTACCCGACATCACAGATTATTTTACCAAAGAAATTCAACCTCAATTGCAAAACATACCCGGTGTTTCAAATGCACAGGTATTTGGACGACGTGACTACGCCATTCGTATCAATCTTGATCCTATTAAAATTTGGGCACATCATTTAAGTGTGAATGAAGTGATTCAACGCTTACGCCTCAATAACACTTACCCACCTTTAGGTCGAATCGAAGCACCCTTAAGCGAATATTCAACAAATTTACATCACACCTTATTTTCTGCAGCACGATTCAACGATTTAGTGTTATCAAATAAATCTTCTCAGTTTGTTCGGCTGGGTGATGTCGCACAAGCAGATTTATCGGCTAAAGACATACGTTCCGCGCCATTTTTTGAAGGGCAGCCTGCAATTTTTGTGGGTATATTTGGCATCTCTACAGCCAACCCTATTGATATCTCTAAGGGCACAAGTCAACAGCTTAAAATAATTGAGAAAATGCTAGATAAAGACGTCAAAATTCATACAGTATGGGACAGCTCAAAATTTATTAAATCATCGATTCATGATGTTTCTCAAACCCTCTTTGAAGCAACGTTAGCGGTCGTCGCCATCACGTTGCTCTTTTTAGGCTCATTCCGTGCTGTGTGTGTTCCAGCTGTAGCCATTCCAATCTCACTGATCGGCGTCATGATCGCTCAACTGATCCTAGGCTATTCCATCAATTCATTCACTTTGCTGGCCATGGTTTTAGCCATTGGCATGGTCGTTGATGATGCCATTGTGGTGCTCGAAAATATTCACAGACATATGGAAATGGGTAAATCTCCAACAGAAGCAGCACTCATTGGCGTACGACAAATTCGTTTTGCAGTGATCGCCATGACCCTCACGCTCGCAGCAGTCTACACCCCCATCGGGTTTATAGGTGACTCAACAGGTCGATTATTTCAAGAATTCGCTTTCACCTTAGCTGGAACTGTCATCATTTCTGGGTTTGTTGCATTGACGTTATCCCCCATGATTTGTTCTAAAATATTGAGAAAAAACAGCACACCCTTGTCTTTAAAAACAGAGCAGGTTTTTGACACACTTGCTACGCGCTACCGTACGCTGCTTACATACACTATCTCACAAAAAAAGACCACGCTCACCGTCATGCTATCAATGTTTATTGCCTGTGGAACACTGTTCTTTTTGATACCCAAATCCCTTATACCACAAGAAGATGTAGGCGCTGTCCTCACGTTTGTCACAGCACCTGAAAGCGCTAACTTAAAATACACTCAACAACAAACACGCGCAGTTGAAAAAATTCAACAAGCCCTCCCCGAAAAAGAGCACTCTGGTATTGTCAACGGCTTTCAAGGCGTCAATACGGCTTTGGGTATTTTAACGCTTAAGCCTTGGGGAGAACGACCTCCGATTCAAACATTGATTATGCAGAACTTGCTACCTAAACTCAGCCAAATTCCTGGTGTGATTGCCTTCCCCATTAATCCTTTCAATGTGCCTGGATCACCCTCTGGCATGCCCCTAAACTTTGTAGTGAAAACCACTGTAGGTTTTGATGAAATCTCAAGTAGAATGGATCAAATGATCCAGTATATTAAACAAAAGCACCCTTTTTTGCTTAACCCTAAAAGTTCTCTAAAAATGAACAAACCTGAAATCACCTTTACCATTGACCGCAAAGCCGCCAGTGATTTAGGTGTGGACACCGCCCAAATTGGACAAGCACTCTACGCCGGCCTGGGCGAAGGCACTGTAGGGCATTTTATTTTAGACCATCGAAGCTATGATGTGATCAGTCAGCTCTCACCTGATCATCGTTTAACCCCCGATCAATTAGACACCATCCCACTTCGAACCCAACAAGGCAACCTGATCCCTTTGTCTGCTGTCATCAAAGCTCAACGCACCACCGGCGCACCTGGATTGCCTCACTTTGAACAAATGCGCTCTGCAACCCTCTCCATGCTGCCTGTCCCTGGCTTTCCACTCGGTACCGCTATTGACAAGGTGAAGCAAGCCGCGACAAAGTTCTTCCCAAGTGATCACTTTATATATGACTTTGCAGGAGAATCTAGAGAATACATAGAATCTCAAGGTCATATGGCCCCTTTATTTATCTACGCTTTGATTTTCATCTTTTTAGTGCTTGCTGCTCAATACGAAAGCTTTACAGACCCAATTATTATTTTGCTCACAGTGCCTTTATCCACCCTCGGTGCTTTACTGGCCTTAGCCTTGACTGCCAGCACACTCAACCTGTATACCAATATTGGCATTTTAACGTTGGTTGGCTTGATCAGTAAACACGGTATTTTGATCGTAGACTTTGCAAATGAGCTGAGAAGAGAACACGGTTATAGCGCTTTAGAGGCTGTCTTAGAAGCTGCTCAAACACGTCTAAGACCCATTCTCGCTACCACGGCAGCCATGCTGCTGAGTGCGTTTCCACTTGCATTTGCCTCTGGCCCTGGCGCTGTTGCTCGAAATCAAATTGGCTGGACAATCATTGGCGGCATGTTGGTTGGAACCGCGCTGTCTTTATTCATCATTCCACCCATCTACACTTTACTGTCTCGCGCACCCAAGCACATCC
>JAAZZZ010000107.1 GCA_014238985.1 Gammaproteobacteria bacterium | reverse complement strand
TCTTAAAAAATTTGCTTTTACACTGTGTCTTGCAGCTGAAGTGATCGATCATCAGATTGAGGGGATTAATATCACTCCAGCTGACGTGGCTAGCCTTGTTCTATTTCAACAAGGATTGACAGATCAGAAAGGGAGTCTGCATAGTGTAGTAAATATTATAAGCAACATAAAAGGCATGCTAAATAATTCAATCTTAAATGATCTGGATTCATTTGCAAAGTTTCTTATTTGGAACATCACTGCACTAGGTGAGCTTAAAAAAAGTGGGGGCAAGACAAGGCAAATAGCATGCTTAGCTAACAATGCTAATAAGATCAGCAGTGAGGGTTTTAATAAGGCGTTAAATTTAGGATTATCAAATGTTATAGAGAGTTCTGATGCTAGCAGCACCAAGCTATGTGCCACGATACAGACTATATTATCAACAAGACCAGATGCAGCAACAGTGCCGCATCAACAAGCGCTACTAGCAGGGGGAGCAGCAGCACCTGAACCAGAAGAAAGCAGAGCAGGATTTGTTGATTTGCCCGAATTTTTTGGGGCTTTTGAGAGAATGAAAACAACACTTGTATTATTTAATCAAGCGCTCAATCAACAGAAAAAGGTCAAATTTGAAAAGCTACCTCATGAGTTAAGGTATTTGTTTTTACTCTGTATTCGATCCCGGAATCAATGGGAGAAGGATGGCAATCCTCATGATGCTATGCAAAGAGGATTTGAGGTGTCAAGTATACCCTCTACATATCAATCGATTCATCAGGCTGGATATCCATTACCTTCAGAGACAATCAAAGAATTTTATAACTCAGGTATTAGGTTAGATGATTTGATACAAGCAGGGTTTCCTTTTCAAGTTTTGAAAGATGCGGAATTCCCAGATATGCAAGAATATACGGCAGAAGCTCAATATTCTCAATATCAGGCGCGCCTGCTGTTATTGAGTGTATTAGAATGTTATAACGCCTATCAAGAGGCGTCTGCTAATCACAGTGATGATCAAGAAGAGATAGCACGTTTAGAGAAGCACCTGGGCAGAATGTTAATGTTGGAGGGTGATCTTTCTCCCGATATAATTAAAGCAGCACTCCAGGATATGAGTGAAAAAGCAGAACCCGTCGAAGAGGTTGATGCATTTAAAGCAGAGCAAGAAGTAGCAGCAACAGCACCCGTAGTTAGCCCAGCAACAGCAGTACAACAAGAAGCAGAAAGAGCTCAGGCTGAAGCAGCAGCTGAAGTACAAGCACAAGAATTAGAAGTGGTGAAAATACAGGCTCTCGCTCGTGGTAACGCAGCTCGAATTGACGTAGCTAAAGCAGCAAAAGCTCAAGAAACAGAACGCAAAACCAGCAGCGCGAGGCGGATTCAAGCGGCATTTCGTGGTCACACAGCTCGAACTGCTTTAGAAGATGAAACTGCAGCAGCAGTGAAAATACAGGCTCTCGCTCGTGGTAAGGCGGTTCGAACTGCAGCAGGGGCGCAAGCAAAACAAGCGGCAGTAGTAGTTTCCCCAGGCGTACAGTCAGCAGAGGCAGTACAATTAACAGAAAGCAGCGCGTCATTAGCATCAAGGTTAGAGGAAGTGCCAGGGCAAAATACAGCAGCAGATCTAGGACAAGCTCCAAAAGAAAAGACTCAAAGTACTCATTGGGCAAAGATTAGTCTTGGCGTTGGCGTCCTAGCCACCACAGGCATTGGATTAGCCTTGGCCATTCAAACAAAGGCAATCATTGTACCAGCGATGATCACTGCACCCTCCTTCTTTGCACATGTGCTTGTTTCAACACTCGGTGCAATTACGTCACCTTGGGTTGTAGTTGGGGTAGGCGCACTAGGCGGCCTAGTGGTCGCAGGTATTATGCTCGTTGGTTGGAAGATCTATTCGGGCATCCGCGGGAGGACATCAAAAGAAAATGATGCGTCTGTTGGGCCGAGAGAGAAGAATCCAGAACCTATGGCTTCAGGTGTAGTAGCAGCAGATGTTGTGTCAAGCACATTAAGAGGCAACGATGCACGCGCAGAACGATCAGAAAGAGATAACGACTCTAGCAGCGTGGTGCCGCCTAGGCCTTCTTAATCCCTAACACCCTGCGTTGAGGTCATCTGAGCTCACGGCACATTGCGTTGTGTCATCTTTAATGAATTTAAAGCCCTTAAAGCAGATTGAGCTTGATCAAACGGATTGCCACTCTATCAAGTGCACACCCTTCAAACAAAGTTTATGTTCAAGTGTTCAATGCCGCTGGCCGAAACGACACACGTAAACACAGGCCTTGAATCCCCTCACAATTTGCTACAACGATAGGCAGCGTAGTGGCGCCATGGGCGCATGTGCCGGCTGAAGTAGCGGTGTTAACTGCAGGGGTTGGAGTGCCAATCATAGCAGCTTTATGCATAGGCTTGTTCAGTTATGTATTCAGCGCATATTTGGGTGGAGATAGGCGCTCTGCTGATGTGGTCCCTATAGAAGGCAAAGGCGTAGTAGGCGCACATACAGCTGCAGCAGATGCGCTTGGCTCAGGCGTTTCAATAGGAGAGCGAGCAGCAGAGGTGCCTGTTGAAAATGCAGCGCATCAGACATACAGATCTACAGCAGTGTTCAGATTCAATCAGTTTAACCATGCTGTATATCCTGACAATATAGTGAGTAGATGCTATGATCTCATCATGGAGGACATGATCAGAGGGATGTTGGAAAGCCTGATAAATGAAGCTTTTAAATGTGAAGGATGCATGAGAACACCACGCAGTATTGTTGAAAACAGCACTTAACCCAAGCCAATACGTGTGATCGAAGATGCATGGATGCTGCATTGTAAATTATCAGGGTAATTATTTTGTAACGAATAATAAATTCAGTTAATATTCCCTTAATATAATAGCTGTATACTCTGAATATGTGGAAGGTTTTTATTTATATATAGGGTGAAAAGACTATGTTAACAGCGAAAGCAGCAAAAGCGAAAGCAGCAAAAGATTTGTCTCTGACTCTGTGTCCAAAGACCACTGACAAGGAGCTAAACACGATCAAGGAGCGCTTAATAGAGCAGTATGTCGCCTCAAAAGAGCCAGAGGAGGCAGAGCCAGAGAAGGCTCATCAACATGCATTGGCAGAATTGTTGTTAATCGGTGTTCCACGGGAGCGTTTAGAAGCAGTTTTCGATCAGAGATTTATTACACGATATTTCGAAAGCGCGCTTAAACTTGC
The DNA here is from genome assembly GCA_014238985.1 of Gammaproteobacteria bacterium. Lineage (GTDB taxonomy): Bacteria > Pseudomonadota > Gammaproteobacteria > Comchoanobacterales > Comchoanobacteraceae > UBA729. The sequence continues at coordinate 200 of JAAZZZ010000107.1, read as the reverse complement.
ACAAGCGACCTGTCGTACAGGATATTCCTTATTAGAGCAGGCACCCGTTGGACCGATAGCCGCGGCCTTAAATATCCTACCTTGGGCGACGAGCACAAACTTCGCGCCATTTTTACAGTTTTCCAGTCAGGTTATTAGAGGCGCTCAGCTGTTCTCTCAATTGAATCCAGAATTTATCACGCCAGCTGATCACGTTTTAA
>JAAZZZ010000106.1 GCA_014238985.1 Gammaproteobacteria bacterium | reverse complement strand
ACCCGCCCTGAAAAGGCGGCAATGTCGCACTGTGCTCTAAAGTATATTGAGTGTGCCAATCCGACAATATGGCCTCAATGCAACGCGTATCTAACGTGCCATTACACCAGGTTTGACCTTTTTTAGAGTGAAGATGTGCCCAAGGGTCAATGCCAATGAAGCTGTATCGATCAGTCTGCAGACAACGGTCCACAACATGGGCGGGTGAACCCGACAAACACACAAAACCCAACCCCTGAGGCAAACGCCGCGCAACCGCTAGAGGCGATTGATCATCGATCGATTCAATCAGCATAAAGACAACACCCTCAGCATCAATACGCGCTCACAAAACAACCATTCACAGCATACAATAAGACAGCACCAATGTGTCTAGCCTTGTAGAGACTGCTGCACTGCACAAAACACGTTAGATTATAGCTTTTCAAAAATCATCACTGCTAAAAATCCAATAAAAAATGGTGCCGTCATCCACGGTAAATCTTCAGCCACATCATGTGCTTCGACCAATAATTCTTCCACAGCCAAATATAGCAATGCAGCAATACCAAAGGACTCAAATGACACCAACCCTAAATACGCAACATGTGTCAAAATACTTAAACTTAAGAAAAATCCTAATGCAGCACACAGCGCTGTTAAAAATGTGATGCCTAAAGATTTGTATTTGCTCAATCCATATGATCGGCATGTACCCACTAAAGCAAGGCCTAAAAAACAAATCTCTACGGATAAAGCAAAAGTAATCAGTAACCCGGCCCGATGGCTGGACATAAAGCCCACCCCCATCAGCATCCCATCAATCCAAATATCAAAGGCAATGGCCGCAATCATCCCGATGGGCAGTGCTGCTTTTACCACGGTGCTACGCTTTAACTGCCGACAACGTTCAGAAAACACTTTCAGCACCAACATCAAACACATGCCGACCATAAAGCCAAAAACAGGCCACCCGATGGACTGTATATTTAAAACATCTGGCACAAATTCACAGGCCACAACCGCTAGAATAATCCCTGCAGCTAAATGCTGAATGGCACTCATCAGCCTGGCATTGACATGATAGACTGTCGCAAGACAACCGCCAAAACCCATGGCCAATACAGGCACCCAAGCGTAGTATGTGATCATCAATTCCCCCATCGTTAAAAAATATTTAAATGCTCACACTAAATGATCATAACCTAAAATAAACCATGAATAAAACGGTAAAAGGATTTATTGAAAGATCAATAAAGGCAAGACTTCACACGGAAAAAACGAGCGAAAAACAGGTTTGCATTGAACAGACATGCGTCTTTTAAACACGTTTTTAACACAGAAAGGGCCGACTCAATGCAGCGTACAATCGTACCTAACCATGTGATGTACACGCCCTACCCTGTTGCATCCAGTTGAGAGGATCGCATGGCCTTGATCTGAGTGTGGGCTGTAGGGGCCATGTGAACCCTGACGGCACCCCGATCTTGTGTATCAAACACCTGAATATGTCTTGCTTGATACCGCCTTAAAACCAAAGCATTGGGTAGATGAAAGCGATTATGCCATCCAGACGCAATCACCGCCCATTTGGGTTTAACACGCTCTAGAAATTCAGGGCTAGATGACGTCAAACTGCCATGATGTGGCACCACCAGACCTTCCATCGACCCTAAGCCCTGTGCCACCAACCAGTGCTCTGAAGATTTTTCAATATCCCCTGTCAGCAAAACACGCTTTGAACCTATCTGCACCTTCAAAACACACGAACCATTGTTACCTGTCCAACGTCCGCCTAAATAAGGTGGGGCCAGCACCTCAAAGTCCACACCCTCCCAACGCCACTGCTGCCCTGCATGACATGGCACAGCGCCCATAAAGCGCTCAGGCACAGACGTCATCAACTGATCAACGTGCATGCTAGATAACACCGCCTCTGCGCCACCACGGTGATCTAAATCACCATGACTGATCATCATCACATCAATTTTTCGAATCCCCATCCATTGCAAATAAGGCAAAATGACATATGCCCCAGCATTCCAATGTTGCCAGCGCGGCCCTGTATCGTACAGTAGGGTATGATGCGCTGTATGCACAGCTACAGACAAGCCCTGCCCTACATCTAAGACGGTCATGAGGAGCTCACCCGATCGCACCGTTGGATGATCAGCAACACACCACATCGGCAAGCATAAAACCAACCCCCAATAACGTATGGGCCACACACCTGGCATCCAAACAATGGCCATGCCTAAAAGGCCCAACACATAGGCCCACATAGGCGCTGTAGGACAGGCTACATACCCCCAATGACTCAATGCATTTAAAATGGGCCATAATAACTTTAACCCCGCAACGGCGGCCGACCAACAATACACAGCAACACTCGGCACCATCAGCGCACAACATAACCCCATTAAACTCAATGGCACCACCCAAAGGGTCACCACAGGAATGGCGATCATATTGGCCACTAAGCTGATCAAGGCAATGTGATGAAAAAACCCCATCGAAATACTGGATAAACCGCAAAAAATTGCACACTGTGTTCTCCAATGCGATCGCTGCCAATACTGTGTTGTGATCAGCACCCATACGCCCCAAAAAGACAGCCAAAACCCTGGAGAAAAAATTGCATTGGGTTCGACCAAGGTCAACACAATTAAAGTGATGGACCACACCCACAACAGGGGCCATTGACACCCCCAAAGATTCAAGCCAAACATCACCCCCAGCATCATTAATGCACGCTGCGCTGCAATGGGCCATCCCACCCATGCGGTATAAGCCAATGACACACACAATGCGAGGCCATCAACAATTAAAGTGCCTGACAGTTTTCGCATGAGCATCGACGCACAGGTTGCGCGTAGACTCCAACGCACCACGCGAAACAATAAACCCATATGTAAGCCTGAAATGGCCAGTAAATGCGCTGTGCCTGTACGACGAAACACCGCCCATTGTGTCTTGGATATTTCAGAGGCATCCCCCTTGACCCATGCCATCATCACACTGCGAAAGACACCTAAATGTGCACCGAATAATAATTGATGCAAATACACCCTAAACGCCGCAGTGTGTGTTGATTTTTTCTTTAAAATGCGACATCCCTGCAACTTGACATAGCCTCGAGCTGATGCTTGATTCAACCTTGCACCTGGATTTAAATGCGCACGCACCGATTTAAACCGCGCCACATCGCACTGAATCCAATGCCCCGCCTCTAAGGTCTGACCCTTCAAATGCGTGGGCATGTTTGATGCCATAGATTGGCCCGATCGATCTTTTAACTGCACATCGAATCGATTGGCGTGCCTTGAAATCACACGCACGATTTCACCGCGCCACCCATGTTGAATGCCCTGATGCATCACAATATGCTCAGCGCGCACACTGGCCAGCCCCCATGACACACACACAACAGCCAACAGTCGCAACACAATAATCC
>JAAZZZ010000105.1 GCA_014238985.1 Gammaproteobacteria bacterium | reverse complement strand
GATAAAAAAAACCATCGCGTTCATCATCTCACTGAGTGTATGCTCAAGCCTTGCTTTGGCTAGTGTAGATGGTTGTCATCCCCCGGTTGATGCTCACCAGCCCCAGTATTTAATCGGCTATGGAAGCTTAATGGCCACACAATCCAAAGACAGGACTGTTAAGCATACGGGCACAAATTTACCGGTCATGATTAAGGGATTCAAGCGCGCCTGGATGACACAAAGTCATTTCCCAGGCTTTAAAACCACCTTTCTTGGCGTCTCTGAGCATCAATCCGCACGATTGAATGCTGTAATCTTCAAATTGCCCAATGCGGCAACCTCAATTCACGCGTATGATTCACGTGAAAACCCCTATTGTCGACGTCGTGTCAAGCCCTCAAATATAACATTATTAACAAACACTGCAGCACCTGCTGGACAGATATGGATTTATACAACTCAGCCTCATCGAATGAAACAGCCTGATACTGTACATCCAATCACTCAATCTTATGTTGATTTATTTCTAACAGGTTGCATAGAGCAACAAGCACAGTATCATCTAAAGCATTTTATAGAGCAATGCATCACCACAACCAGCGCTTGGTCTAAATATTGGGTCAACGATCGCATTTATCCACGCTATCCTGCTACCCATCAACCCTATGCAATGAAAATTGATCAATTGCTCAGACACTATTTACCCCAGCAATTTAAACACATTCAGATAGAATAAGCGCATATTACTGCTGAGCGATCATGCTTTTGATGCTCGCCGGCCCCAGTTTTTATTTGGATCATCAGGGACGGTTAGAGCGACTTTGTGCATCAACAGCCTCGTCTGCTTTGCTAGCAGCACGGTCTGCTGCCGTTTGACTGGGGGGTTGTTTTACCGAGGAGGCTGCTACTGGACCGTCATTTCTTGCTACTGCTTGAGGATCGTCACTTTCTAATGAACCTGATTGATACGCTTCAATGAACTGCCTTAACGGTCTTGTATACACAAAATACCTATAAATATTCGGTAATGCCCCCAATGCTACACTTAAGGCAGCACCTATACTGACTGCGGCATACACACCCAGTATATTAAGAGGCCCAATGAATAGGGTGGTGGCAACACCTATCATAGGCACTACAACTGAACAGCCCCCCCCAACGACTGCACCTATACATATGTTTCGAAATATATGACCTCTATATGCTGGACGGACCCTAAGCCATCTCAATCTTTTTTCCAAATCCTCTTTCTTCTGAGGCAAGCGTTCAGCAAAACGCCCTTCCTTGTGCAGCAAGTCCGCTTTCTCGAGTGACACCTGTTGAAACAATTCCTTTGCGAGTAATAACTGTTCTTTCAATCCTTGTATATCTATACCATCACTACATTCTGTTTGATCTGACCTTTCTTTTTCATAGAATTTTTCTAATGCTTTAGTCTCCTCTGCATTGCTTGAATCTAAATAACCCAACAAACAACGCTCTACATCGCGGTATGTATAATATTCTCCCTCTGGCAATGATCCCATGATAGATGCCAGCACACCACAATCTTTTGAACCCTTTATGCTATTATCTTTAGAGGATCGACCTACCACCGCTGCCCCTAGGGCCCTCAAGCCTGTCGCTGACTGTTTGTAACCCGATAGTATCTTTTCTAAGCTCTCCTTCTCTTGAGCCTGTACTTGTTTGCATTCCTCCAAGGGTTGCGCTTCCAAAGCCCTCTTCTCATTCTCTATATACTGTTCTGCGGACTGCAAAACAGCCTCAATTCGCTCTATTTCTGCCTGTAATCTCACTTGATTATTTGTAGTTACAAAGATCCATTGGGTATTCTCAAGGGATCTCACAGCACTAGAGTCGTGGCGCGTACGACGACTTCTAATGAGAGAATATTCCCTGTCAAGTAACTCCTGTGAGTTCAGTCGCGTTTTGTCTTTTCCCAGAGCTTTCCCTGCATCACTCTCTTCTTTTCCCTCAGCAATAGCTTTCAGAGCTTTTTGCCTGTAAAGTAACTCCTCTTCGGGCAGTCCTGCATCACTATCTTCTTTTCCCTCAGCAATCTTCTTTTCTATATCAAGGATGCGCCTTAATCTCTCAACATTAGATATAATCAATCTTTTTTCATCTTTCAGAAAAATTTGAATGAAATCAAATTTGAAACATCTGATGCGGCCCATCTCAGCTGCTATTTCATTTATTGTATTCTGAGCTTTTTCATCAGTTTCAGAGTTTCTCATCGCCACATCGGGCTTTACGCTTAAGATTGCAAGATGCTGATCGAGCTTTACGCTTAAGATTGCAAGATGCTGCTTGTCTTTTATGCTCAATGGCGTATATTCTGCCATGATAATATCCCAATTAATATCATTGTAATTTAATCAGTATAGTAATGATTAAAAGATTATGTTTATGATCTATAAATATTTAATATTCTTTATAATACGTCACAGCTCAATTAATCTACCTGTCAAAAATCATTATATATGATCATGCTTAAGAAAATCTTAAAATGTATTTATTTTGAATCAATCATTAAACACACATGGCCAAAATAAGGTGTATATGCTTCGCCTCTTCCGCTTCTTTCCCTGCTGATGATAGAAGACACATCAAATCTGAGCGCATCCATTAAAGATTGAATTGACGATATTTATCGATCACTCTTGCGTTTTGGCAGCATGCGCCAAATAACACCATTTTCACCTAAGCCATGTAAAAAAGCTGCACTGGTGTGTAATACAATCAAACCTAACAGTAGCCAAGCCACCCAAAGATGTACTGTGTGCGCATTACTGGCAACAAACTTAGACGGCGCAATCGGTAAAGACAGTTCAAACAACCCAAACCACATTGGAGGGTGTTGGGCTGCAACAGACATCACCCAACCTGATATAGGTATGATGATGCCAAAAAGATACAATAATAGGTGAACGCCTCGAGCTGCCTGTCGCTGCCACGCGACAATCTGTTCAGGCAATGCGGGCCATGGATTCCATACACGCCAGCCTACACGTATCAACATTAAACATAACAGGCTTAAACCCACAGATTTATGTAAATCCTTTAAAGATGTTTTGAAAGCTGACTTGGGCAAAAAGTCAAATGCATAGCCCGATATCAACATCAAGATTATGATGAAAGCAATGAGCCAATGTAAAACCTGTGTAACGATGCCATAAGTTGTCCTCTGATCGCGCATCATGCTATGTCTTCCTTCAATCCATCAAACACACATCAAAACTTCACTCATCACAACACATTATATGACCAGTATGTGAGATAAATCATTCACAATTAAGTGTACTAATAGAATGAATCCCATTATCAGCGTTAAGCGAACACACAAAAGCTGCATACGCATTGAAACTGCTCGCCTTTGAATGGCTTCAATACTATAAAACAACAGATGCCCACCATCTAGACCGGGGAAAGGTAGGAGGTTGAGGAGCCCTACATGTAAGCTCAATAAAGCGATAAACCCTAAAAATTGTGATACACCTTGTCT
>JAAZZZ010000104.1 GCA_014238985.1 Gammaproteobacteria bacterium | reverse complement strand
TAATTGAGTAACATCTGCCTTGCTATCTTCTGGCATGATACATCTCCTGCTTAAAAGGTATCTACATGATGTGAAAAAGCAGGGCTATACATAACAATACCCAGCCCTATCACAGCATATTTGTATTATGGATTTGAAAATTTTTGATTTTCTCACCCCCCGATCAATACATCCGCACAATTCTTATTAGACTATCTGTATTGAATGCCTCAGTTCAAAAGATATTATTAAAAAACGATTTTCTCTACAACAGTTGATGTAAAACCCAATCAAATGAATAACAAACACCTAAGAACTAGCGCAAATTTATCATGCAAAAAAACAAAAAGCAAATATTCATTGATAAAAATATGCGAAAATGCTTTTCGCCCATGTATTGAATGACCTGCTCCCTCCCCGCATCTCTCACCCGATTGAATGAAATGCTCACCCTCAAACCAGATGACCTTTATCATTGATCGTCCATGATATTGGATTCAAAAAATATTATAATTTTGAAGCTGATTTTGATGATGTTGAAAGGGCAAAATCAATATGCCCACGTTCAGTATTGACTTTAACCACTTGAATTCGCAAAGGCGTACCAATACGATACACCTGCCCTGTCCGCTGCCCCACTAATTGATACATCACCTCATCGAACAAATAATAATCTTTGTATAAATCAGTCACATGCACTAACCCTTCTACAAAAAAGGCATTCAACCGCACAAATAAGCCAAATCCAGTGACTGAAACCACCGTTCCATCAAAATGTTCGCCAATTTTATCTTGCATAAAATGACACTTTAGACGATCAAGCGTATCTCGCACAGCTAGATCAGCACGACGTTCGAGCATTGAACAATGTCGCCCTAAAGCCACTAAACTCATCTCATAATGAGGCGCTTTTTCTGTATTATCGATGAGATAAGCGCACACTGCACGATGCACCACTAAATCTGGATAACGACGAATCGGTGACGTGAAATGCGTATAATGCTGATAGGCTAAACCAAAATGCCCGTGATCTTCAGGTTGATAGACTGCCTGGCTTAATGTCCTTAACAATAGAGATTGGATACGCTCAAAATCTTCTCGATCATGCACTTGATTGAGCACTTGATTAAACATTTTCGATGAAATCTTCTCACTTTTACCTTTCATCTTAACACCGACCAATGCCAAAAACTTTTTCAACACTTCAACTTTTTCAGCTTCTGGGGAAGGATGGACCCGAAACAATGCAGGTTTTTTACCTTCACTTAAAGCAGTGGCCACTGCAGCATTGGCCAGTAGCATAAAGTTTTCAATCATTTCATGTGACAATCCACGCTCTGTTGGCACAATTTGTTCAATTTTCCCGTGCTGGTCGTATTGTACCTCTATTTCAGTTAAATCAAATTCAATGGCCCCTCGTTTATTTTTCAGCACTTTCAACACTTCATGTAAAGCCACCGCATCACTCAATGGAACACTCAGCCAATCAGGCACTTGTATTTGATTCAAACACATCTGAATCACTTCAATGTAGGTCAATCGAGCATGTGAATGAATCACCGCACGCAAAAAGGCACGGGTTGTGACTTCACCAGCTTGATTGACATCTAGACGTGCCACAACGGCCAATCGATCACAATCAGGCTGCAAACTACATAACTGATCTGATAAGGCTTCAGGTAACATTGGGATCACACGTTGCGGGAAATAAACCGATGTTCCACGCTTCTGTGCTTCAAGATCGATGGGTGTGCCTACAGGGACATAATATCCAACATCTGCAATGGCGACCCATAAAGTCCACCCTCCTTCAGGTAAGGCTTCAACATAGACAGCATCATCAAAATCACGTGCACTCTGAGCATCAATGGTAATGAAAGGCAAGTGCCTTAAATCCACTCGATCTGTACAGTCGGTTTCAGACACTGTTTCCGGAAATTGGCGGGTTTGTTCTACAACTTCCACAGGCCATTGATGCGGAATCTCGTACGTATGAATCGCTAAATCAATCTCAAACCCTGATTGATCTTCAACACCAATGATTTCAATGATTTTTCCACAAGCTTGTTGTTGCTCTTGTGGGTAACGATCAATGTGCACCACCACATATTCACCCACCTGAGCAGATACGCCCCCTTCTGATAATAAAATAATATCGGATTGCATAATTGAATTAGCAAGCTGCACATAACGCATATCACTTTCTTCGACATAACGTCCCACAACGGAAGTATGTCCACGTGATAAAACATCAATGAGTGTGCCTTTTTTACGCCCATAATAAGGCACTGAACCCACTCGAACCAATACAGTATCATCCACCATTAAGGTGCGTGAAGCTCTGGGTGATAAAGCCACAGCCTCACCCGATTCACCTTGTACAAAAGCTAATCCATCCTTATGCCGTATCACCACACCGCGCACTAAAGCCAGTTGATCGACCAGCGCATATTCTCCTTTTCGATTCTTCAAAATTTGGCCATCACGTTCCATGGCAGCAAGACGTCGCCTCAATGCTTCACGCTGTTGTTCTGAATTCAATTGAAAATGCTTGGCAACCTGCTGCTGTGCAACAGGGCATCCTTCTACCTCCATATATCCAATGATGGCCTCTCGACTGGTAATCGGTTCTTTATAACGGCCTGCTTCACGTGCATGGAATGGATCGATGGGTTTATTCATATCTGTTGTCTCTCCCAGAGTCTCTGTTTTGTCAATCTACTGCATCATACAGTACTCTTTATACGATACATATAAAAAACGCATTAAAAAACACAGGAAAACACAGTACTTATTTTGAGCATATCTGCCTGATTTAACAGACATCACCTGATCATTGATAACGGTATCGATCTGCCGAGGAGAGGACTTGAACCTCCACGGAGTTGCCTCCACAAGCACCTGAAGCTTGCGTGTCTACCAATTCCACCACCTCGGCTTGTTCAAAACCCTAACGACCCATGCATGATTTGTCAATGAATTAAAGCCTTTCCAAATAAACCTACGCTGCCCTACATGAAACTTGACAAGCTCTACATCACCCCATAAAATCCTCCATTAACCCAGGGGCTATAGCTCAGCTGGGAGAGCGCTTGCATGGCATGCAAGAGGTCGGCGGTTCGATCCCGCCTAGCTCCACAAGGTAGACGGTCCCCATCGTCTAGAGGCCTAGGACACCGCCCTTTCACGGCGGCAACAGGGGTTCGAATCCCCTTGGGGACGCCAAAGATTATGAAACCCTTATAGAAAAAGGGTTTCACAGGAAGCAGATAAGTCTCCCTAATATTCTAAATTATGATTTAGCGAAAGCTGGACGCGCTGGATCATAAATAACTCCAGAATTATATAATTCTGGAACATCACAAGTTGCCGTAGCTTCTAAAGATGCCCTTGCATCTCCTCCACTTTCCATCCAATTTGCATTACCAGTAGTTGCACTATCTGCAGATTCATGAAAGTTACCCCACCAGAAATCAGCTAATTCATCTGATCCATCGCCAGCATATATTCCATAAGCATAG
>JAAZZZ010000103.1:3315-3545 GCA_014238985.1 Gammaproteobacteria bacterium | reverse complement strand
AATGTCACCAGGTGCAAAGTGGATACTCTATATTCCCTCTGATCTAGCTTACGGGGCTCAAGGGGTGCCGGGAGCCATTCCACCTAACAGTGTGTTGATTTTTACGGTTGAACTGCTGAAAGTACACACGGCATCCAGTTGATAAACTCCGGATTCGTTGGTTGTGTGATGAAATGAAGCGCTGTCGTATTAACATCAGATGAACAGCATGGCCAGCCAACCATATGGTG
>JAAZZZ010000103.1:0-3305 GCA_014238985.1 Gammaproteobacteria bacterium | reverse complement strand
TAGATTCGTATTTTAGACGCATTTTCAGGTCTGTTTTATTTATCCAAAATTATCTATTTCTTGGTTTAAATTGTCGTGACAGTAGCGTCTGAGCAGTAGGTAATGCTGCTGACGCGTTGATTAAAGCCTAATGGATCATTGCTATTTTCATTTTTGGCTCGAATATAGTTTGATTTAGTCAACGATATAAAGCGTGTACGATTCAAGTGAGAAATGCTTTATTGAGCTCACGCATGGCCTCTATGCGTAGAGTGTGTTATATTTTGGGCTGGATATGACCCAGTGATATATTATATCACTGACTGAGCGTTTTTTAAGAGTAGGTGTTACGGTGTCTGAAAACAATACATATGATTCATCAAAAATTAAGGTTTTAAAGGGACTTGAGGCTGTTCGCAAGCGACCCGGAATGTATATCGGTGATACGGATGATGGTTCAGGGTTACACCATATGATTTTTGAAGTGGTGGATAACTCGATTGATGAAGCTTTAGCCGGGTTTTGTAAGAATATTTGTGTGCATATTCATGCGGATGAATCAGTGTCTGTTGCGGATGATGGGCGAGGTATTCCAGTAGGGCAACATGAGGAAGGGCGTTCTGCGGCCGAAGTGATTATGACAGTGTTGCATGCGGGCGGAAAGTTTGATGACAATGCCTATAAAATCTCAGGAGGATTGCATGGCGTTGGGGTTTCAGTGGTGAATGCCCTGTCTGCTGAATTGATTTTGCTTGTGCGTCGAGAGGGGTTTTTACATCGACAGGTGTATCATGATGGCCATCCAGAAGCGCCCCTAGAACAAGTGAGCCCTTCAGACGACACAGGCACTGAAGTGCATTTTAAACCTAGCCCGAAAGTGTTTGCTGAAGTGATTTTTGATTATGGAATTTTAACAAAACGTTTGAGAGAATTGGCGTTTTTAAATCCAGGCATTCAAATTAAACTTCAAGATGATCGTGTAGGCAAGCAAGATACTTTTCATTATGAAGGTGGTGCAAAGGCTTTTGTTGAATATTTAAATCAAAATAAAACCGTGATCAATTCTGTTTTAATTACGTTGCATCATGAAGATAAAGCTACAGGTGTGTCTGTAGATTTAGCAGCACAGTGGAACGATGGTTATCAAGAACAGGTCTTATGTTTTACGAATAATATTCCTCAAAGAGATGGAGGAACTCATTTAGTAGGCTTTAGAACTGCATTGACGCGGACATTAAATAAATATGTGGCATCTGAAGGATTAGATAAAAAAATCAAATGTGCGATCAGTGGAGAAGATTGCCGAGAGGGCTTAACTGCGGTGGTTTCAGTTAAAATGCCAGACCCTAAATTTTCTTCACAGACAAAAGACAAATTGGTTTCTTCAGAAATTCGACCCATCATTGAATCGTCTATTTCTGAGCGTTTATTTGAGTTTTTACAGGAGCAACCCGAGCAGGCTCGACTGTTGATCGGTAAAGTGGTTGATGCGGCTACAGCCCGCGAAGCTGCGCGGCGCGCACGAGAATTAACACGTCGAAAAAGTGCTTTAGATTTGGGGGGGTTGCCTGGAAAATTGGCAGATTGCCAAGAAAAAGATCCTGCAGCATCTGAGATTTTTATTGTTGAGGGTGATTCAGCAGGGGGTTCTGCTAAGCAGGCGCGAGACCGTCGCACACAAGCCATTTTGCCGTTGCGGGGCAAAATCCTCAATGTTGAAAAAGCGCGGTTTGATAAAATGCTGACATCTACAGAGGTCACGACCTTGATCACGGCCCTAGGGTGTGGCATTGGTCCAGATGAATATAATCCGGATAAGGTTCGGTATCATAAAGTGGTGATCATGACCGATGCGGATGTGGATGGTGCACATATTCGAACATTATTACTGACTTTTTTTTATCGCCAAATGCCTGAGTTTTTTGAGCGAGGGTACATTTATATGGCACAACCCCCGTTATATAAACTCAAAAAAGGCAAGCAAGAGCAGTATGTTAAAGATGATTTAGAATTGAAGTCATTTTTATTAAATTTGGCTTTAGAGGATGCAGAGCTCAGTGTAGCCGAAGGGGCTCCGGCCTTATCAAATAGCGCTTTGGCTACACTGGCTGAAACCTATCAGTTGACTGAGGCCGCCATTGGTCGTTGGTCAAATCGTTATACTGCTGTGGTATTAAAACAGATGATGCGTTGCCCACTGTTGGCGCGTGATCAGTTGACAGATGAAGCGTATGTCACAACTTGGATTGAAGGTTTAAATACGGTGTTGGCTGCTGCAGATGATGTAGGGCATGAAAGCACGGATAAAATAGAGGTTAAATTATACACCGATCAGGATCATGATTTATATTTGCCCAGTTTAGAGCTTATACAGCATGGCCATGAACGTGTTGTGGTCTTCAGCCCTGACTTTTTTGACAACGAGGCTTATAGGCAGATGATGGCCTATCGTGAAGCAACAGAGGATCTGATACAGCCAGGCGCTGTAATCAAGCGCGGTCAGAAATCATGTTCAGTTGCAACATTTGAAGCAGTGATTCACTGGTTGATGGATGAAGCAAAATCAGGACTAGGTATACAGCGCTATAAAGGTTTGGGGGAGATGAACCCAGAACAATTATGGGAAACAACCATGGATCCTGAAGTGCGGACATTGATTCAATTAAAAATTGAAGATGCCATTGAAGCAGATCAGATTTTCACTACATTGATGGGCGATCATGTCGAACCTCGTAAATGCTTTATTGAGCAGAATGCAAAATTAGCTGAAAACATTGATATTTAAATACTTTCCGAAGCAACTATCTCAATGACTTGAGCCAGCCAGGGGGTATAGTCTTTAGGACTTTCTTGAAGCTGAGCTTCTAAAGTTGAGCGTTGAACCCATTGTATATGCGTCACTTCATTGAGATTAAAAGGACAGGTGTCTTCTGTATAGACGCCATGAAAGACATGGTCAAATTCATGTTCAAATAATCCAGAATCTAGGGGTGTTTGATAATAAAAGGCACCAATATGTTCGATGGGGCAGTTGATGCCTAATTCAAACTGTAAACGTGCCTGAGCGCTGTCTTCAAGCGCTGTGTCAGGTGACGGATGAGAGCAACAGGCATTGCTCCATAACCCTCCACAGTGATATTTTTCAGGATGCCGTTTTTGAAGCAAAATCTCCTGGCCTTGATTGCGCGTTAAACAAATTGAAAATGCACGGTGGCACCAATTTTTTTGGTGTGCTTCTAATTTATCTGCCACGCCAATAGCGCGATCTTGTGGATCGACAAGGATGACTTGTGTGGCAGAGGGACTATTTCTGTTCATCAAAAAAT
>JAAZZZ010000102.1 GCA_014238985.1 Gammaproteobacteria bacterium | reverse complement strand
AATTCAATAATCGACTTGAGGCACAAGCTGAAAATTTTCGAAAGATGTTTTTGGCAATGGCTCAAGATTTACGGGTTATTTTAGTTAAATTAGCAGATCGGTTGCATAACATGCGTACGGTGCATATTTTGCCAGGAGAGCGTTGTAGACGAATTGCGCGAGAAACTTTAGATATTTATGCGCCCATTGCAAATCGTATTGGCATGCATGCTGTTGCACTTGAGCTTGAAGATCTTGGTTTTTCTGCTTTATATCCTGATCGATCTCGTATTATTAAGGCGGCTGTTTCAAGGGTTCAAGGTACGCATTCAGATATTTTAAAAGAGATTCAAACACGTTTTCAACAGCAGCTTAAAGAAATCAATATTCCTGTCAATAGTATCAGCAGTCGGGCGAAGCATGTATACAGTATTTATTGTAAGATGCGTGATAAAGGTTTGCCTTTTTCGAAAATAACAGATGTTTACGCCATTCGCATTGTGGCAGAAAGCATTGATGCTTGCTATCGTATTTTAGGGGTGATCCATGGCGTCTATAAACCTGTGCCGGGTCGATTAAAAGATTATATTGCATTACCGAAAGCCAATGGATATCAATCATTGCATACAGTATTATTTGGACCATATGGCGTGCCCATTGAGGTGCAGATTCGTACGCGGCAGATGGATCTATGTGCAGATGGGGGGCTTGCTGCACATTGGCAATATAAATTAGGCGTTGATACTGACCTCAAAGCGCAGCAAACACAGCGCTGGGTTCAACGGCTTATGGAAATTCAAAAAAGAACAGGAAATTCTTTAGAATTTCTTGAAAACGTTAAAGTTGATTTGTTTCCAGATGAGATTTATGTGTTCACGCCGAAGGGAGACATTATTGCTTTGCCTGCAGGTGCCACTGCCATTGATTTTGCATATGCTGTGCACACAGACGTGGGTAACCAGTGTGTTGCGGTTAAGATTGATCGGCAGTTGTCTCCTTTATCCACTGTATTGACAAATGGTTATACGATTGAAGTGATGATTTCCCCGCAGGCTGTGCCAAGCAGTACTTGGTTGGATTTTGTACGTACAGCGAAAGCACGCAGCAGTATTCGACATCATCTTAAACAAGAGCAAAACGAACAGTCTGCACGTTTAGGCGAGCGATTATTATCAGCTGCTTTAGTACATAAGGGATTGGGTTTAGACTGCTTATCACCTGACATTCAAAAACACTTGTCAGAAGTGTGTCGAGTGAATCATTTTTCTGAACTTCTTGAAGACATTGGCTTAGGGCGTCGCGTTGCTAAAATCGTTGTGGGGCAATTGCAACAGCTAATAGACCATCAACCCAAGCATTCATCTCCATTAAAATCTCAAGAAGAACCCTTAATGATCTCAGGCACTGAAGGCATGGTGGTGCAGTGTGCTACGTGTTGTTTTCCTGTACCCGGTGATCCGATTGTAGGTCAATTGGTTTCTGAAGCTGGGCTTGAGGTTCATCATGGACGTTGTCAAGTGCTGCATGCATCCCGTGAAACCATTCAACGTCAACACATTGCTGTCAGTTGGGCTGAAGATATACAAGGTGATTATCGTGTTGAAATCTGTATTGATGCATTGAATCAGCGGGGGGTGCTGGCCACACTTGCGCTGGCTGTTGCGGATGCAAAAAGCAGTATTATAGATGTGCATGTTGAGCAGCCCGATGGGGTCAATATCTATGTAGTTTTAGAGATTTTTGTCACTGATCGTGTTCAGTTAGCACAGGTTATTCGGCGTATTCGACGTATCAGTGAAGTGTTAAAAGTGAAACGCGGTGGACAGCTGTTAGGGGTCATGGGATGACAGTATCAGATATTCTAATCCTCGGGACAGGTTTAGCGGGTTATGTCACCGCGATGGAGTTTAGAAAACAGAATACGCAGGCTTCTGTTTCGATGCTTACAGCCGGTCAAGGGCATTTTTATTCCAAACCCACAGTGTCGACAGCTTATGCGCACGCGCGATCTCCTCAAGATTTAATCACTCAGACAGCTGAGCAGATGATGTCAAAATATCAGTTAAATGTTATGACTGAGCAAACGGTAGTTGAAATAGATTCACAGCAAAAATGTGTTCGAACACTGACGGGTCAAACGCATTATTATCAACAATATTTGGTGCTGGCTTGTGGCGCACAGCCACGTGTTCTAAAGTGCTCAGGCGATGCGATCGACTCAGTTTTTTCTCTCAATCAGTGGGAAGATTATTTCCAGTTACGTGCAGCACTCAATGGTTCAAAGCATGTTTTGGTCATTGGTTGCGGTTTAGTGGGGGCAGAATTATGTTGTGATTTGCGTTCCGGGGGGCATCAAGTGACGTGTGTTCATGACGCAGATTGGCCGATACATACTTTGTTGCCTGAACCCATGGGGCAAGCCTTAAAAACAGCGTTATGTGAAACAGGTGTCCGTTGGGTGGGCTCTGATTTGGTGACCTCAGTGATGCATGATGCCTCAGGCTTTAAAGCAACACTTGAATCTGGACGTGTTTTAAATGCGGATGTCGTGATCAGTGCCATTGGGATGGAGGCACAGATAGACCTGGCTCAGCGCGCAGGCCTGGTGACGCAAAAAGGGATCGTGACAGATGCTTATTTACAAACCTCTGATCCAAACATTTATGCTGTGGGTGATTGTGCAGAAGTTTCAGGGTGGTTGTTATTTCATATCACACCTTTACGACGGTGTGCACAGGCCTTGGCCTTGAGTTTGTCAGGTCAACCGACAGCCGTCAGTTATCCTGCCATGCCTGTTGTGGTTAAAACACCCTGTTGTCCGGTCGTTGTATCTCCACCCCTTCTGAATATTCAAGGTCATTGGAAGATTGAGGGGCAAGGCCAAGATTGGTTAGGACGATTTGAATCTGAGACAGGCGATTTGTTAGGTTTTGCTGTAACAGGGCAGTGTGTGCGTGATCGTGCTGGGTTGCATCAAGCTTTGGTGCCTTGGATGCCTTCTGAACATTAGCATCTCTTTTTTTAAAGAGGGGTATCAGTTTATACGTATGAATTGTGAACTTGAGGTCCAACATACGCTGGATCCCAGGGGGGGTGTGATAAAGCGTTGAGCTTGAATATGTTGTTGATGTAGGGCCCGTCTGAGATCACTTTTTGCTTTGAATTGCTGTTCATCAGCCAAGCCTTCAAAGCTGTCAAAATGAACACCAATGGCTTGCTGCGCCTTTAAATATTGAAGGGCTTGGACTGCATCATCAGGATTCATATGCATCCATTTCATGATCTGCCGAGGTTGATAGGCGCCTATTGGGAGTAAAGCCATGCGAATGGGGGCGCTACGTTGTTGAATCTGTCGCATGAAAGGACCCAGGCCCGTGTCTCCTGCAAAGTAGACTGTTCCGCCTGGTGTATTAAGGATAAACCCACCCCAAAGGGTTTTGTTTCGATCAAACAGCCCACGTCCTGAAAAATGTTGTGCGGGTACAAATTGAATAGGGATGGTGGTGTTTTGGGCTTTTTGCCACCAATCTAAAATGATCAATGGGTGTAAATGATTTTGTTTGAGCAGATGTTGATTACCCAGGCCTGTGATGAAAGTTGGGTGGTCTCGATGCATGAGGCGTTTCAGTGTAGGGAGGTCCATGCTGTCATAATGATTGTGGCTGATTAAAACATAATGAATTAATTTTCAGATTTTAAGATAGTTTGGAAATAATTTGTTTGGAAGAATAAAAGCTAATACCAT
>JAAZZZ010000101.1 GCA_014238985.1 Gammaproteobacteria bacterium | reverse complement strand
AGCTTATTCTTCTAGTCATTAAGATACCTCTTGTTGTTGTTAAATATATGAACGCATTTAATGAGCGCGTGCTGAAATTATCAAGATTTGAGCACAAGCTAGAAAATAAAATCGTTCTAATTCAGCGCACTACGCCTTAATTTGAATCAATCATATCAGCATTGTTTGGAAAGCGCAAGCATCATAGTGTCATTTGTTTTAAAATGTTGCGCCCCTTGTGGGTTTACGATGATAGAGGTCAGCGTCTACAGCAGTTGAAACAAGATAGAGCGCCGCATAGTTTGGAGGACCAGTTTCTGTTTGTTTCTGATTCCAGGTGAGGTATGCCTGGTGCGTTGTGCGAAGCATCAGAAGTAACGGCGGCGCCATTATTCTCTTGCAGGAGGCGCGACACTTCTGCGCGGCTACGCCGCTCATTTTCAGCGTCAGTTACCAAGCGGTGAGCACCCACTAAAAGCTCCACGCCTTGGAGAGCTTCTGCCATGTGAGCATCGCTATCTACCTGTTCTAATAATGCGCTAGCAGGATTATCAATAGAATCTACACAAACAACATGTTGCTGAGGTTGTGATTTTTGTGCCTCTATTGCTATTGCTGGGGGGGTATAGTCTTCGCTTATTCCACCTGCATGACGAGCGCGTTGTGTGTGCATGATATAATACCTCTTGATATGATGAATTGAATGTTTCAACTACTGGGGTTTAATGTTACGCCCCTCTTTGTTTTGAGACGATAGTGATCAGGGGCTAGATCTGCCGCAACATAGAGCGCATAGTTTGGAGAAGAATCTGTCTTGTGTTTTTTCTTGTTCTGATGCATTGCTCGGAGTCTGAGGCTGTAAAAGGGTAGAATTAAGGGAGTTCCCTGTAACTGTAGTAGTAAATACTGCATTGTCAGCTTCTTGGGGTGCTGACATGATTAAATACTCCTAAGTTATTGCTATGTTGGCAAATTAAAGCGCATTAGTTGCGCTTCTTTTACTTAAACTGGCTGATGTTTTGTCAGATATTCAAAAAAAATGCAAGTGATTGTGTCGGCAGCATCAGCGGGGATGTTGAGGAAAAGGGACAGAAGGGCTTGAAATCATCGGCTTTTAAGTTGTGTGTGATTTTGTTAGAGTGCATGCATTAAAGCAAAGGATGATCAATGGTTGTGATTGTGGGGATCAGTCATCAAGCAAGTGCTTTGTCTGTGCGCGAGCGTGCGGCCATACAGGGCGATTGTTTGAGCCAAGCCTATCAGCACCTTATGTCATCAGGCATCGTGACAGAAGTGATCTGGTGGGTCACGTGCGGACGTACAGAATGTATTGCACAGGGCAAACCTGAAGCATTAAAACAGTGGTTTGTTGAGTATTTTCAATTACAAGATGAGCCAGAAGGCAGCATTTATACCCTTACCGATCGAGCCGCATACACGCATTGGTTGAAGGTGGCCTGTGGTTTAGACTCACGCATTGTGGGAGAACCTCAGATTCTGGGCCAATTAAAGCGGGCCTTTGAGGCAGCGCAACAACAGCAGACCCTTGGTGAGCACCTACGTTTTTGGACGCCCATCATCATTCGTGAGGCCAAACGCATTCGTACACATACAGGTTTAACGGCTGCAGGGACCTCATTACCCAACATCATCAAAACCGTTGCTGGACGTATTTTTGAATCAGTCTATACGCTGCGATGGTTGGTGGTGGGGACCGGTGAATTGGCTCAGCAGCAGGTATCTTTTTTAAAAAAGCTCGGTGTTCAGTCAATTCATTTAGTTGGACGGCATCGAGAAAAGACACGAGACCTTGCACAAGCCTTCGGTGCGCAGTGGAGCATGATGAGCACATTGCCGCAAGTGCTTGCAGAAACAGATGTATGGGTCATGACCACATCATCTACTTTACCGTTTGTGAGTCAAGGTTTGGTAGAGCGCGCTCAAAAATCAAGGCATTATAGAGCATTATTGGTGGCAGATTTAGCCGTACCGCGAGATGTTGAAACAGACGTATCGTCCGTTCAAAAAGTATATGTATATACCCTGGAAGATTTAACGGCACTGATTGCAGCACAACAGCACATTCAACAGAGTGTGCTGACGGCAGCACATCAGCAGATTCAGCTCAGCATTGAACAGCATGAACAGTTGTATCAGGTGAGGGGTGTTCAATCAGTCTTGGTGGATTTTAGAGAGACTGTAGATTGTTGGCGCGATGAGGTGGCCTGCTGGGGGCAAAAACAGCTTGAGAAGGGGGTGGATGCAGAGACTGTCTTAATTCAAAGTTTAAGGCGCTTAAGTCGGCACATGGTCCATGGGCCCACGGGGATTTTAAAGCAAGCAGCGAGACGACAACAAACTGATTTAATTGATTGTATGCGGATGTTTTTAAGTGCCATTCGTCCAAAACGTCAGCAGAAGGAGCGCACCCATGCAGATCACAGAATCGATTAAAATCAAACTAGATCTCATGGTCAAGCAACACCAGGCATTGAGTGATCAACTTTCACAAGCAGACACAGTGGCAGACATTGCACGGTATCAGTCTTTATCAAAAGAGTTTTCACAGCTTGACACGGTGGTTGTTGCATATCAAGCCTACCAAGCATACTTGAACAAAATACAAGAAGCAGAGGCGTTATTAGCTGAAACAGATGCGCCCGATATGCAAGCCTTCATCGAAGAGGAATTGGCAGCAGATCAGGCAGATTTATCAGAAGAGTTTATGTGTATTGCTGCTGCCTAAAGACCCAGATGATGACTGCAATGCTTTCGTTGAAATTCGTGCAGGAACAGGTGGGCAGGAGGCAGGGTTATTTGCAGCAGATTTGTTTCGCATGTACACGCGTTTTTCAGAATTGAAACGCTGGCGTGTTGAAATTGTCTCGCGGCATGAAAATGAACAGGGCGGGTTTAAAGAAATTATTTTGCATGTTAAGGGCACTGGCGTTTATGCGATCATGAAATATGAGTCGGGCACACATCGCGTTCAGCGTGTGCCTGAAACAGAGTCTCAAGGGCGCATCCATACGTCGGCGTGTACGGTGGCTGTTATGCCAGAGATAGAGCACGTTGAAAGCATCGAAATAGACCCGAGTGAGTTACGTATTGATACGTATCGCGCCTCAGGTGCGGGTGGACAGCATGTGAATAAAACAGATTCAGCCGTTAGAATCACGCACCTTCCAACAGGGACAGTGGTCGAATGTCAGGAGGAGCGTTCTCAGCACAAAAACAAAGCCAAAGCGTTAAAATTAGTACAGACAAAAATTTTGGCTGAACAACGTGCAGCTCAAAAAAAAGCAGAAGCAGCACAGCGTAAAAATTTAGTGGGCAGTGGGGACCGTTCTGAACGCATTCGAACCTATAATTTTCCACAAGGCCGTGTGACAGATCATCGTATTAATTTAACACTGTATGCATTAGATGAAATTTTGACAGGACAGCTAGATGCGCTCACAATTCCCCTGAGTCAAGAAGATCAATTACAACAAATGGCGGCATTGAATGAATCAGATCAAGCAAGCTGATACCGAGCAGTGGACGGTCGCTGAAGCGAAGGCCTGGGCTTTGCCTCAGCTTAAAGATGTCAGCGATCAAGCGTGTTTTGAAGCAGATCTGTTATGTGCGCATGTGCTCGAGTGCAGTGACGCAGATGTTTGCGGATGCGTGTATGCGGGTGCGCATGCGCGCGCGCATGCGTGCGCGTTCTCTCTCGGTCTAGGTCTCGGTCTCTGCCCGTCTTCCCGTCTTC
>JAAZZZ010000100.1 GCA_014238985.1 Gammaproteobacteria bacterium | reverse complement strand
AGGTGTTTTCTTCGCACTAGATTTTGAAGCAGTTTTCTCTGCAACAGGGGCTGAGTCCTTCACTGAAGTTTTGGTCGAGACACTTGCCTTGCTAGCTGCTGCCGACTGAACTACAGTTTGAGGTATATCAGTCAAAATCTCCTTTTCAACATCCGCTGTAACCAAATCGCCCAGTGTTTCACTCGCCTGCTTATGGCTTGGATCAATCACTTCGACTGAAGCTTTATCTGCAACAGGTATTGGCGCAGGTTGATCAACCTTGTGAACAATTTGAGCAGCTTTCTCAGCAGCTTGTGCCTCAATCTCAACACGTGCTGCACGAATCGCTTCCGCAAATAACTGTGTATACAACGCGATGGAACGCATGGCATCATCATTCCCCGGCACCATATAATCAATGCCATCAGGGTCTGAATTAGTGTCCACCACACCGATCACAGGAATGCCTAATTTTCGCGCTTCAGCCACTGCGATTTGCTCTTGACCAACATCAATCACCAGCAACATATCTGGCAAGGTGTTCATATCTTTAATGCCACCCAATGTTGCATTCAGTTTATCTAATTCTCGCTGCTTACTTAAACGCTCTTTTTTTGTACATTTAGACAATTCTGTATGCTCAAGCTCATATTCTAGATCCTTTAAGCGCTTGACAGACTGACGAATGGTTTTATAGTTGGTCAACATGCCTCCAAGCCAACGTCGATTGATGTAAGGCATGTTACAAGCCTTAGCCTGTTCTGCAATTAAATCTTGTGCTGCAAATTTAGTCCCAACAAAAATAATTGTGCCGCCTTGCGTCGCACTTGAAGCAACCGCTTTCAATGCCTCATTTAAAGCAGCTTGCGTTTTTTCAAGATTAATGATGTGCAAATCATTTCGCACGCCGAAAATATAAGGCGCCATTTTTGGATTCCAATATCGCGGTCGATGTCCAAAATGTACGCCTGCCTCTAACAGTTGTTTTAATGTAACACTCATGGTTATCTTCTCCTGGGTTTAATGCGTTCATACACCCCATAGGCCAACCTGCATCATGCAAGCACCCGGACCATGTGTCGGTGCATGTGTGTGTTAAAGTGCATCTTTTATAACATAAGATACATTCAAGAGGCAACCATTTTGGATTGACAAATCCTAGTTACATCCTTAACAGCACATCAAGACTGTGTTACCCTATTTGATTCGTCATGCGTTTAAATTCAAATGTTGAGGTTTCAATGTCTGTGATCATCAAAACATCTGAGCAAATTGAGAAAATGCGCACTGCAGGTCGCTTAGCGTCTGAAGTGCTGGAAATGATTGAACCTTATGTCATAGCCGGCGTCACCACCGATGAACTCAATACACGCTGTCATGACTACATTGTAAACACCCAACACGCCATCCCAGCACCTCTCAACTATCGAGGATTTCCTAAGTCTATTTGCACGTCACCCAATCATGTGGTCTGTCATGGCATTCCCTCAGACAAAGTACTTAAGCCACAAGACATTATCAATATTGACGTCACTGTTATTAAAGACGGCTACCACGGAGATACCAGCGTGATGTTTTGCATTGGAACACCAAGCCTCTTGGCCAAACGATTGATTGAGACCACCTATGAATGCCTAAAACTAGGCATTGAAACCGTCAAACCAGGCAACACACTCGGAGACATTGGACATATCATTCAAACGCATGCCCATCAACATCATTTTTCAGTGGTTCGAGAATTTTGTGGTCATGGTATTGGTGAAGGTTTTCATGAAGACCCACATGTGCTCCATTACGGGAAACCCAAACAAGGCCTCACACTAGAACCTGGTATGATTTTTACCATTGAACCTATGATCAATGCCGGCAAACGATTTGTCAAAACACTCTCAGATGATTGGACGGTGGTCACACGAGATCGATCGCTGTCTGCACAATGGGAACACACGCTATTAGTGACTCAAACAGGGGTTGAAGTGCTGACACAGCGTACCTCTGAACAATTTTAATGCATGGAACCTTTGCGCATATAATAGAGGTGTTTCAGCATAGGCCCTATAAACAAGCCTGTACATAACCCAGAAACACCTAACACTTCAAACATAAAGGTCTGATCATGAACCATTTCAGGATGCACATTTTCCATATATCCAAAATAATATTTTGTTGTGAAAATTATCAAAATCTGAATCATCGGCAAGACACTGCCTGGCACAAAAATGCGCTTGACCTTCACTTCATAACGATGTTTAACGCGCAAGGCCTTCAGTAACCCCAAGACTACACCACAGAGCAACCCAAAACTTAAAAAAGCACATGAAGTGTACGTTATGCCAAAATGTGTGGCCATTGACTCAATAGATAATACAAAAAACACCACAGGAAAAATCCAAATCTTATTCAGATCCACCCAATGATCCTTTAAAAGCCGACACCCTTTATACATCAAAAAACTGAATAAAAAATACACCCAAATAGGTGTATGCTGTAAAAGCGCCCACACAAAATCCATCGCTCAACATCCATCCAATCTTCAAATCATCTTAAATCACTGATACGCGCATCATAACACCTGCATTCAACCTAAATCCAAAAAATAAACACACTGTAAAAAAATCACGCTCACAGCACAAACAAGTACACATCAACTATACTGATAACATAAATATTTTGAGGATAACAGCATGACAGCTCCAAAGGATCAGATCATATTGCCTCACCATCTACGAGGATTCAGTCTATTAAACAATGCGCAATACAATAAAGGCACAGCTTTTTCAATTGAAGAACGCAAAAAACTTAACTTAGAAGGCTTGCTTCCTGAAAAAATTGAAACACTGTCAGAACAAGCCACTCAAATGTACGACACATTTCAAGCACACAGCACTCCCCTGTCTAAACACCTTATGCTGAATGAATTGATGAATCAAAACCAAACACTTTATTTCTATCTCATCAGCCAGCATTTAGAAGAAATGATGCCCATCATTTACACCCCCACTGTCGGCGAAGCCGTTTTAGATTATCCCAATCACAGCATTTCTCGCGGAGGGCTCTACTTACCCAAAACACATCATCAAGATTTTTCAACCTTTGTAAATAATATCAAAAACGAAGCCATCGACATCATTGTCCTCACAGATGGGGAGGCTGTCTTAGGTATTGGAGACCAAGGTATTGCTGGCATGAAAATTTGCGCAGCTAAACTCGCTGTGTATACCCTGTGTGGCGGCATCCGACCTGATCACACACTGCCCGTCATGATCGATGTGGGCACCAACAATCCGAGACTCATCGAGCATCCACTCTATCAAGGGTGTCAAACAGAACGCTTAGAAGGTCCCGAATACTTTGAAGTGATCGATCAAGCCATCGTAGCATTACATGCACGCTTTCCAAACGCTCTGTTTCATTGGGAAGATTTTGGACGCAATCATGCACAACGTCATTTAAATCAACATCAAAACACATTGTGTACCTTCAATGATGACATTCAAGGTACCGGCGCTGTGGCTTTGGCCACCATTTTAGCGGCCTGTCGTGCCAACCACACCACACTGGACAAACAAACCATAGTGATTTTTGGTGCAGGCACAGCCGGCATTGGCATTGCAGATCGCATTCATCAAGCCTTATGTAGCAATGGATTATCTGATCAAAAAAGCAAAGACTTGATCTGGCTCATTGATCGAAATGGGCTCATCCTCAACAATATGGAGCACTTAACGCCTGGACAAAAAAAATATGCGAAATCAT